>NZ_MWQH01000004.1 GCF_002210295.1 Fibrobacter sp. UWB5
AAGACACGCCACCAGCGTTCGTTCTGAGCCAGGATCAAACTCTTCATTAATTTTTTAAAGTCTTGGTCCCGTTAATCACGTTCGTATTATTGATAACTAAAGTTATCCTTTAATCTTTGGCTCGGTCATGTCCAAGCAAGCTTGGCCGCGACTCTCGCCTTCTGATTAATTGACTATTCCAAGAAATCTCTTGGACCCGTCACTAAGCACATCTCCGATTCCTTCAATCTACTCAGCAACCTCTCGGGTTGCTGTCCCTTGATCGCGGCTTACTTGGTTCTTCGCGTTTAGCGTTTCGTTTTCGGCCGTCCCTCTCAGGAACGACGCCAATTATAGAATTTTCAGGAACATTTGCAAGGGTGTTTTTGCAGAAAAAAGCGCATTTTTTTCTTATTTTCGCAAAAAACGGGAATAACACGGCTCTTGCGCAGGGAGTTCCCCGAGAATTCACAAACTATTCACAACTTTTTTAAGAGCCTCAAGAATCTTTTTGCCGAAAATCGCCCAAATTCACTGCAAAAGGTCCATAATCGCCTTAAAAGGATCCTCATTCATATCTATAGAAGAGCAATTCATCTGGCCACGGAACCATGTAAGTTGCCTTTTGGCGTAATTGCGGGTCTTTTTCTTGACTTCTTCGATAACACCCGCCATTTCGGAGGCACTTTTCGCCTGCAAGAGTTCGCGATAGCCCAGGCTTTGCCACGCCGGAGCCGTAAGCGGCACCGTTTGAGAAAGTTCCTGAACTTCTTCGACCCAGCCTTCCTTAATCATCTGATCGACGCGGGCATCAATTCGTTTGTACAAAACGTCCCTTTCGCGCTGCAACCAAAAAACAGGCACCGCCCCAATTCCGCCTTCACGTTCCTTCTGATAACCCGATAAAGGGCGCCCCGTCGCCTCAAAAACCTCAAGGATACGCACAAGACGTTGCGCATTATTCGGATCCACATTCGCGGCCGATTCAGGATCCACCTCGCAAGCCATTTTGTACAAACTAGCAGAACCCTCGCAAGCGGCCATATCCTCGAATTTTTTACGGACGCTCGGGGGAACGGCAGGAATATTGGGCAAACCGAGAAGAAGACTTTGTACGTAAAGTCCTGTACCACCGACCAAGATGTATTTCTTGTCGGGGTTTTCGGCCAGCAAGTGTTTAACCTGGCGACAGAACTCCCCCGCCGAAAAAGTTTCGGTAGGAGGCAAAAAATTGACCAAGTGATGCTTGACGCGCTTAAGGCTTGCCGTATCCGGCTGCGCCGTGCCTATGGAAAATCCTTTGTACACCTGCCTGGAATCGACGCCAATGATTTCGGCATTAAACGATTCCGCAAGTCGCAGGGACAATTCCGATTTTCCGATTCCGGTCGCTCCGACCAAGGCAAACACAATAGGCATACCGGCAATTTAGTTATATTAGCACCTACCATGGGAAAAATGAAGCACATTCTTGCCATAATTATTGTTTTAGTGATTTTAATCGGAGGGTTCGTTTTCTTACTTCCGAAACTCCCCGAACTATACAAGACAAAGGTGCAAGGGCTACTTGGCCAAAAGGAATCTACGGCAGAACAAACCGTAGAAAAGGACACCCGTCCGTTCGAAGAAAAAATGGACTCGGCCCTGTCGCCGCTGCAGGTCAGCTACTCCAAGCGTAAAAAACGCCACATTTGGACAATGGGTGGCGGCGAAACGGTCATCATGTATTTGCTGCAGGTAAAGCGCTTTGCCGAAAAGAATGGCGGCAAGATTCTTTACATGGAAGAGCTTTACAACTTGGACCCCTCTATTTTCCAGGCGGCAAAAGTCGACCTTTTGAACGACAAGGGCGACACTCTCAAACTGGAACTTCAAGTCTCCCGCAACGAATTCAAGCCGGGAGCATCGCTACTCGCCGTCGCATTCCAGGTGACGAACCTGACGCCCGAACTGATTGTCGCACTCAAGAAATTGGACTACCCGTATGACTTGTTGATTCCGCCATTCGGTTTAAGCGAAACTGACTACGCGAATTTAGACAACATAAACAACAAGAGCGAAACCCTTTGGCTCACGCTTGAATCGACCAAACTGAACAAGGCTCACAACAAATTAAGACCCTTGCGCATCCACCACACTGAAGAACAAATCGAGACCGTGATTGGAGATGCACATGCCAAGTTCCCGGAAGCAAGGGGCATTGTCTCGCGTTATGGCGAGCAGGCCGTAGAACACAAGCAACTTTTGCAGGCCATTTTGACACCCGCCAAGGACCGAGGCCTTTGGTTTTTGGATATTTCGGCGAACAAGCGTTCCATCGTGATGCAGACTTGCAAAGAAATCGGGATGAGATGCAAGACCGCTACGGCCTACAACCCGGAAAACAGCTCGCTTGACGACTATTCCAAGGCAAAAATCAGGGAAGCAAAGCGCAACGGCCTCGCCGTGATGATTCTTCCCTTGAGCATGAGCTCTATCGAAAAATTGAACGATTTGCCGGCAAAAGCGAAAGCCCAGGGTACCACTCTAATAAATTTATCTACTTTTATGAAGAAATGACAAGGAGCCTTGTATGACCGTAAAACTTGGATTTAACGTTGATCATATCGCCACCATCCGCGAAGCCCGCAAGATTTGCGAACCGGATCCGATTGCAGCGGCAGTACTTGCAGAAATCGCAGGCGCTGCAGGCATCACCATGCATTTGCGCGAAGACAAGCAGCATATCCAGGATCGCGACGTACAGCTTTTGCGCCGCACGGTAACGACCAAGATGAACTTGGAAATGAGCCCCACGCAAGAAATGCTCCAGGTGGCAATCAACAACCAGCCCGACATGGTGACTCTTGTCCCCGAAACCCACACGGAACTTTCCACCGAAGACGGCCTGAACGTCGCTGCCAAGGCAAACGACCTCGTGAAACCGGTCATGACGCTCAAGAACAACGACATTTCCGTAGGCGTGTTCATTGACGCCGAAACCGAACAAGTCAAGGCGGCCAAGAAAATTGGTGCTGATTTCGTTGAATTCAACACAGGCAAATACGCCACCAGTTGCACACTCGGAAGCAACGAAGAAGTGGAACGCGAAATTTCCGCTCTCGAAGACATGACGGTTCTCGCCCGCAAATACGGCCTCAAGGTCAAGGCCGGCCGCGGACTCAACTACAGAAACGTCGGCGCTATTGCCGCCATTGAAGGCATCGACGAAATCATCGTCGGCCATAGTATTGTGAGCAAGGCTGTAATGATTGGCATCGACCGCGCCATTCGCGACATGATCGATGCGATTAAGGGCTAATAGTCCTTATACTCCACATTCTGAAGTACAAGCCCCTGGGGCGGCGCCCATGTGCGTTCGCCCTTAAATTTTTTTTCGAAAATAGTTTGTACGGTCCCCAGCGGAAGCTTGCCACGACCGACATCGAATAGCGTGCCAACCATGGCCCTCACCTGACGATGCAGGAACCGGTTACCCTTGATATGGAACATGCAACTCCAGTCATTCAGGCGTTCCAGGCGGAATTCCGTGAGAATGCAGTCCGTCGGTTTGCCGTCGTTTCGGGGAATGCAGAAGTCAATAAAGTCATGATGTCCCAGGAAGGACTTGGCCTCTTGCTCCATGGCATCAAGATCGAGATTCAAGGAACCGCACTCCCAGCCGAAGTCACGTAACAAGGCGACCGGACGGGTAAAAATCGTATACTGGTAATACCGGCACAAGGCGTCGTATCGCGAATGGAAATCCGGCGCACAAGGTTCGAGGTCACGAATGCGGATGAGCCTCTGGGTAAGCCCGTTGATCGAGCGGACGATTTTCGCGCAATCGATTTCACCGTCGAAATCAAAATGCACGCACTGTCCGCGGGCATGCACGCCCGTATCGGTACGGCCAGAACCCGTAATGCGCACTGGCGTACGAAGAGCGACGCTAAAAGCCTGTTCTAGCGCGGACTGTACTGTAACGAACTTGGTTTTTCCGCCTTCGTTCTGGGCCTGCCAGCCGTAAAAGGCCGACCCCAGGTATTCGCAGCGGAAACGATAACGCATTAGCCCATGGCTTCCTTGATGACCGCTTCCACCTTTTCCTGAGAAATCTTCAGGCTAGAGGCGATAGCCGAGGCGGGGAATCCGCGGCGGGACATCTGGAGAATCTTCGTCTTTTCGTTGGATTCACGATCGAAGCGCGTAATTTCGAGCGGGCTTTTGAGGTTCGGGTCACCCGTGAGGTTGCGGCTCTGGGCGCGCAACTTCATGGTGCGTTCACGAGAAAGGCCGCGAGGGGCACGCAATACGTCAGACAGATTCTGCATAGCAGAAGTGATACGTTCCTTGGCCGTGGGTCTGAGAGTCGGCTTGTTGTCGGGAACGCCCGTCAAAATCTTGTTTTCAGGAACGCCGTTTTCGTCTTCGAATTCAACCTTCGGTTCTTCTTCGGGCTTGGCCTCCTGCTTTGCTGCCGCCTCTTGTGCAAGCGTTTCACGCTTTCTGGCAGCATACGCCTCGGCGTCGGCAATAATGGAACGCTTTTCACGGCGCGGGCGCGGCGGAATCGTCGCATCGTCAAGAGACGCCTTCGGTTCCTTAAATCGTTCGGCCTTGGTGGCCTCCATACGACGCGTAATAATTTCTTGACGCTTTCTCAAGACAAAGATCAAGATGACAACGCAAACGGCAATGGCAAGAATGCCACCCAAAATCCATTTGACAATGTCAGAGGCGTGGGATTTTTCTTCAACAGCGGCGCCATCCGAAGAGGCAGACACCGGAGCAAAACGCATCGAGGACAATTCTTCCCATGCAGAGTCCAGCTGCAAGCGGATATTTACCTGAAGGTCAGGATCAGACTTTGCATTCCAGAGTTCAAGTTCAAGCGAATCAATTTTAGAGCGTGCAGCCAGATAAGCTTCGGCATCAAAGGAACTTCCCGAACCAGAGAAATCCATCAAGAGGTACACAGCCAAAGCGGATGCCAGGACAAGCAGCACGATGGGAGCTAAAAATTTTTTCATAGCCTAAAAATAGTAAAAAAAAGAAAATACGCCCAATGGTCCCCGTTGAGAACGTTGAAAAAACCTCAACGCTTTTCAACAAAGATAAGGCCAGACACCCCTTTTACCCCGCTCATTTTCTATCTTTCTACTCAAGAACTCTTTGTTCTCCTCCTAACCCCCAAAAAGCTCAGCTAGCGCAAGTTAGCTGAGTTTTTTTATTTCCGGCCTACTCTTGGGCGATTTGCCCCATAAATAAAAAGCCTGCAAGGCGGAACCGTCTTGCAGACAAATTAACAAAAAAAAAGACGTCTAACCGTTTATTTTTTGGGAGGCAGGGCCTCGGCAAGAATCACGCGATTACCGCCAGACTGGACAGCCATCTGCATTGATTCGCCTGCAGCCTGCAGGAGTCCGCGGGCGTCGCCTGCATGGGCCGGCATAACGGCCACACCCATACTGAGAGTCGTTTCGAGGACGCTTTCGCCATAGGCAATCTTGAGCTGGGAAATCTCGTTGCGGATCCGTTCGGCGCGGGCACGCGTAATCTTGAGGTCTGCACCCGGCAGAATCACGCAGAACACGTCGCCTTCGTAGCGGCAAGGGATATCTTCGTTGCGGACATAGCCCGGCAGGCGCTGGCCCAGCTCCCACAGGAGCTGTTCTACCGCATGACGGCCACGCTGTTCCTGGATCTGGGACACGGAATCCGGATAAATCATGACAAGCCCGATCGGGGAGCGATGGCGAGTAGCCGCAGAAACTTCGCGAATCAGGGATTCTTCCATATAGCGACGGTTGAACAGGCCCGTAAGGCCGTCGCGAATGCTATGCTGCTTGTAGCGGGCATTCAGGTTCTGGGTCGCAATATAAAGGCCAAACGTTGCAGAAACCGCGCTCACCTTGGCATGCCAGTCATCCATAGTTTCGTTGTCAGGCAGGGCATCGGTCTGCAGAGAGAAAATACCGAAATGTTCTTCGACGCCTTCAATCGGGGCGCAGAACGAAATTCCGTGCGGGTGGAGGTGCAAGTGCGTGCAACCGCCGTTCACGCTCGGGTTCGAATAGTCCGTAATAACGATATCGCCGGCATCGAAGCTGGCGCATTCGACCGGGCGAATCACGTCGTCGCTAATGACCGTTTCACCGAAAGAAAGCACCTTGTGCAAATCGGTCTGAGTTCCGGCATACATATACAGAATACCAGAAGCATTCGGGAACAGCTGCGGGAGCAAATCCTGGAGAGCCTTGATAACTTCGGGAACCGGACGATCCTTCAAGAGGCAGCGAGCATACTTTTTCCAAGCCTCAAGAGGGAACTTCACGCAAATTTCATCCACCTTTTTAGCGAGAGCTTCCTTCGAAGAGATAGCCCCCGTCGGGAGAGGCATGTCTTCGGGTTCCGGCGACGAGGCCAGAGGATCGGGATCCTGCGCCGAAAGGCCAGACGTCATGGACAGCTTAGAGTCCTTGATGGAATAGAGAGCTTCGTTGAAGTCCTCTTCGGCAATATCGAGCTTTCGCTTGCACACGTTGTAGAGTACCAGGCCAAGGACAGCGCCCCAAGCCCCGATAAAGACGAACTTGCCACCAACGGGAACCGTCGTTTCGGGCACAAAGAATGCGACGACGACACCCGCGACAAACGTAACCAGCCAGAAGAAATATGTTAGCATGCTCATGCTCTTAAATGTAGTTAAAAAGTGAATTTATAGACACACGACACATAAATAACCTCAAAAAAACGGGAACTGCAAGTTTATTAACAGAAAAAAGGAGGAACAAGCCCCAAAACACCCTCTATTAATACTAAGCATTTGTAACTCCGTGTAAAACAGGAGGGCTTTCGCATTTAGCTAAATTTGCAAACATGACCATTCTCGAAAAAATTGCTCTTGCCCTCCCCGCCGTCGAATCCCCCGCCCGCTATATGGGTGGCGAAGCGAACAGCGTCGTGAAGGACCACAGCCAGATGCTTTGCCGCATGGCATTCGTGTTCCCCGACAAGTACGAAATCGGCATGAGCAACAACGGAATCCGTATTCTGTACCATGTGATCAACCGCGAACCGGACTTGCTGTGCGAAGTTTCCTTTGCCCCGTGGGACGACATGGCGAAGGAAATGGAAAAGTACGACATTCCGCTGTACAGCTACGCAAGCTACACGCCGGTGCGTGATTTCGAAGTGGTCGGCATGACGCTCCAGACGGAGCTCAACTTTACGAACGTGCCTTACGTGCTCGATATCGCGCGCATTCCCGTGTGGCAGAAAGACCGCCGCGAAGAAGATCCGATTTTGGTCGCAGGCGGCCCCGCCATGGCAAACCCCGAGCCGGTCGTAGACTTTTTTGACGCCTTCATGATCGGTGACGGCGAAGACATGATTATTAAGTTCCTGCGCTGCGTAGGCGAAGGCCGCAAGGCCAAACTCCCCCGCGCCCAGATTCTAGAGAATTTGTCTAAAATCGACGGTGTGTACGTTCCGAGTCTGCGCCCCACCGTCATCAATGAATTCGGCGACATCGTTCCGGCAGAACCCGCCAAGGGCAGCTACCAGAACACGAATGGTGTTCGCAGGCAGTTCATTCCAGTGATGGACCCGAAGAACTACCCCATCAAGAACCTGATTGCCAACATGCAGTTGGTGCATAACCGATTCAGCGTTGAAGTCATGCGCGGTTGCGCCCAAGGTTGCCGTTTCTGCCAAGCCGGCATTTGGTACAGACCTTGCCGCGAGCTCGACCCCGATGACGTTTTGGACATCGCGAAGGCCGGCATCAAGGCCACGGGCGAACGCGAACTCGGACTCCTTTCGCTCTCCACCGCCGACTACAAGCCGGTGGAAGGCCTGACCGACTCCATCATTGACGACCCGTTCTTCGACACCGTGGATGTGAGCCTTCCGAGTATCCGCGTGAACGCCTTCGGCGAAACGCTCGCCCAAAAGATTTCTGCCCTCAAGGGTGGCCGCAGTGCGACCTTCGCTCCCGAAACCGGTTCCGAACGCATCCGCAAGATGATCAACAAGACCATCAGCGACCAGGATATGTACAACGCCGCCGAGCACGCCTTCAGCAGCGGCTTCAACAAGATTAAGTTGTACACAATGATCGGTTTTCCGACCGAAAACGAGCAGGACATGGAAGCGTTCTGCAACCTGATCGAGAACCTCGTGAAAATCGGCCGCAAGTACCTGCGCGGATGCCAAATCGCCGTGAGCATGGGCATTCTGATTCCGAAGTCCTTTACTGGGCTGCAATGGGCTCCGTTCATGGACAAGGAAACCGCCCTCAAACATATCCGCTACGTGCGCGAAAGATTCTTTAGACACCCGAACGTGAAGGTGAACTGGGCCGGTTGGGAAACCAGCTTCCTCGAAGCCATTTACAGCCGCGGCGACCGCAGACTCGGTCCCGTAATTTACGCCGCCTACAAGAAGGGAATCATCTTCGAAAGCGACTCCTACCGTTTTGATTTTGAAAAATGGCAGCAGGTCTGGGAAGAATGTGGCTACGACACCAGCTGGGTGTACCGCATGCGCGAAAAGGACGAAGTATTCCCGTGGGATTTTATTCACGCAGGCACCAGCAAACAGTACCTGCGCGGCGAATGGGAAAAAGCCTTCAAGGAAGACTCCGCACCGGTGCCCAACTGCAAATGGGGCGACTGCCAGAAATGCGGCATTCCGGGCTTCGGTGCCGAAATCAAGCTCGCAAACGACCCGGTGCGCCATAAGGCACCGAGCCGCACACCCGAAGAAATCAAAAAACTTGTCGCCGAACGCCGCCCCACGCAAAAGAGTTGCCACAGCTACAAGATTACTTTCAAGAAGACAGGTCTCAGCCGATTCCTGCCGCACCAGAACATGCTCAGCTTTTTCGAGCGCACGTTCCTTTGCGCAGGAATCCCCATCAAGTTCAGCGAAGGTTTCAGCCCGAAGCCCCGCATTTCGAACATGGGCGCACTCCCGCTCGGTCTAGAAACTTACTGCGAAGTCATCAGCGTAGACTTGTTGCAACCACTTGACATTTCCAAGGAAAACTTGCCGAAGATCATGGCCGAACTTTCGAGACCGTTCCCGCGCGGCATGGAAATCGTGAACATCGAGCCGCTCAAGGAAAAGCTTTCTAAGCACATGCCGACAGCGATGATCTATTCGTTTACGCCCGACACGATTCCCGAAGGCATCATGGAAAAGTTCGAAAGCAAGACGCTTCCCGTGGTACTCAACCACCGCGGCCAAGAAATCAACTTGAACGAACACATCCTTGGAATTCAAATTGCAGGCGGCGCCATCGTCCTTAAAATCAAGTGCAACAACATGGGCACCACCGCAAGCCCGTTCAATATTTACGCAGCCCTGATGGGCGTCAATTTTGACCCCAAGAAGCTTGATGAGGCGTCAAGGCGCTTCCTTATCAAGAAAATAGCGATGGAATGGTAAAACTTTAGCAAAAGTTATAACACTTTTGGACATTTTTTATTAGTATTCCTAGTGGATTTTTGAAACACCTATTTAAGGAGTAGTATATGAAAAAAATGTTTCTTGCTGCCGTGACGGCACTCGCCTTGTGCTCTTACAGCTATGCACAGGACGACGAAGACGAGTACGAAGAAGAAGACGCCCCGGCTCGCGAAGAAGCCCCGGCGATCGAAGAAGATGACGCTCCAGTTGCAAAAACAGAAAAGAAACAATCCTCTGGCGATGCTTTCCTGGGCCTCGGCATGGGCCTTACCGACAGCTACCAGCAAATTCATATCAAGTACAAGATCAACGCTTCCTTGACAGCTACCGGTATCTTGCTATTGAACCACCATGGTGAATCCACCTATGAAGCAGGCGGCGTTGAAGTGGATATGGGTGACGATTACACCGCATTCGGTATCGGTGCCGGAATCGACTACAACCTCGACACTCCGGTACTTCCGACTTCCGTGGGCGCCGAAATTGCCTACATCAGCAACGGCGAACAGCTTTTGTCTAACGACGGGATGAACAAGTCCACCCTTTCTTCGAGCAACCTGAACATCAACCTGATGTTCGGTGTCCATGCAGAACTCGTCAAGAATTTCGAACTTTCCGGAAAGGCTGGTCTCGGATTCGTGTACACGTCCTCTACGACAAAGACCACGGCAATCGCCGCAAACACCAGCTCCGAAACCGAAATGTCTAACCTGAGCTTCGGTTTGAAGGCCGGCGTTTACGCCACCTGGTTCTTCCTATAAGACCGCTCGGCTCTATCGCATCAACAAGAATGTGATATCGCCTCGCTCTCGTAACCACGCCTCGTTAATACGAGGCGTTTGTTACTCACAAAGACCGCTCGGTTCTGTCGCATTGACTAGAAGGTGATTTCATAAACAAAAAAATTTAGACCGTCCACTCAGACGGCCTTTTTAATTATTATGAACAACGATCTTATTCCGCAGGTAAGATAATTTCGATGTGGCTGGTGCTCACGTTCAAGAAGTGCGTACGGAACAAATCCTTTTCGCTCTTGTCGCTCACACGCACCTGCGTGACGGCAATAAAGTCCTTGTTTTCACGGATGTAGTCCGTGAGACGTTCGTCGCGGAGCGTATCGATTTCGCCCGTGATGATAAAGCTGTCGGTCCAAATTTTTACTAGCATGTCTTAAATATAAAGTTTTTTTTGTTTGCAAGCAGAAAAAAAGCGTTTTTTTGTTGCTTTTTGCCTTTTTGAGTGTATTTTAGGGATATAATATAGCGGTTGGGCATACCCAACCAAGGAGTTTACCATGGCAACGAAAAAGGCAATCAAACTGACCCCCGGCAAAATGATTTACCATAATCTGGAATTTATTGATAGCGATGTCGGGCGCCCGATCAGAATTCTTTCCGAATTCATGGGTCCATACCAGATTTTTGCACAAGAAGGCATCAAGAACACCATCGTGTTCTTCGGTTCTGCACGCACGCTCCCCATGGCCGAACTCAAGAAACGCCAAAAGAGTTGCAAGAACAAGGCCGAACTCGCCCGACTCAAACGACTGGAAGCTGTCGCCGAATACTACGACGCCGCGCGCGAACTGGGCGCGAAACTCGGTCGTTGGGCAAACAAGCAACACGACCATGGTTTTGCGGTGATGACCGGTGGCGGTCCGGGCATTATGGAAGCGGGTAACCGCGGTGCAAACGATGTGGGCACCTCTTCGGTCGGCCTGAACATCAAGCTGCCCTTCGAACAGCACCCGAACCCCTATATCGATGACGATCTGAACCTGCAGTTCCGTTATTTCTTTATCCGTAAGTACTGGTTCATGAAGATGGCTAGAGCCCTCGTGGTATTCCCGGGCGGTTTCGGCACACTCGACGAAATGTTCGAAATCTTGACACTGATCCAGACAAAGAAATACGGCGACAGGATGCCCGTCGTGATTTACGGCAGCAAGTACTGGAACAAGGTCATCAACTGGAACTACATCGCCGAAACAGGCATGATCGACAAGGATGACCTCAAGCTGTTCCATTTCTGCGATACCGTAGAAGATGCTTACAATGTCATTACATCGGCTCTCGAAAAGACTATGGATTAATCTCAAATAACTTTTATTGCAAGGTGTCGCTCGGCGGCACCTTGTTTTGTTTTTGGGATTAGCTAAATTTGGGGCATGATTCGAAACATTCTGGCAGAAACATTAGATCGCGTATCTAGAAACTTGGCTCTCCGCCCGAACTACACCATGGAAGAATACCAGCGGTGGTTCGACCAGAATCCCGAATACATGCACAACGGTGCCATGCAGCACATCCAGCTCGTCGAGCCCCTGACGCTCGAAGGCACCAACAACCTTTATCGCGCCCAGTACTGGCTGGAACACCCGAACGACCCCAGCCGCTATGTGGAGCAAGAAATCGTCGTCAAGATTTGCAAGTTCTGGGCAAGCCCCGGCAAGAACAGGCTTCACCGCCTGAACAGCCTCTTGAGCGCCTTCCAGGACGAAATCCGCATCAACAACCTGATACACGCTACCAATATCGAAGGCGTGGTGCAGAGCATGGGCGGCGGCATTGCCGGCAGACACCCTTACCTCAAGATGGAGTTTATTAAGGGTTGCTCTCTGGACAGGTTATTCAAGAAAGAACTAAGTGACGACGAAATCCTGCATCGAGTCGCCCAACTCGCCTACTTGGCCAACACGATCAGCCAGTTGCATTACTACCAAGTGGTGCATAAAGATCTGAAGCCCAAGAACCTGCTTTTGTGCCAGAATCCGCAACACAAGAACAACCACAAGATTCTCGTGTGCGACTTCGGTTACGCCCAGGCAAAAATGCGCGACACCATTACCGAATACGGCGGCCAGATGACGCCTTGCTACAGCGCTCCCGAACAGGCAATCATGGGCGAAAACCTATCGGCCTCGGTGGACTACTTTAGCTTCGGCATTATCGTGCACGAATACCTGACCGGCGAAAAGCTGTTCCCGCATTCGATGGACATCTTTATCGAAGACGGCTACCGCATTACCGACCGTTACCTGGAATACCTGAAGACCGGCCGCGAGAACCGCTTTAGCGACCCGAGATTCCCGGAACTGACGCAGTGGATTGACAACCTCACCATTTTCGACAGCTTTGAACGCATGCAGAGTTGCCCGAACTTGTTTGATATTGCCCACAAGTTGCGCGAACGCGTAAACGCCCAAGGTTACCGCGACGTGAACACCGACTTCTTGTGGAATCAGCTGCGCGAATACAACCGCTTTTAAGAAAAATAAAATTTTCATTTTCAAGTTCATTAGTATATATTCAGGATATGAATAAGTCCTCTATCTCGAATATTACTGCTCTTTTGAAGAAAATTAAGCCAATCCATTACTTGGTGGTTTTGGCAATTATAGGCATCGGCATTTTTAACGCCGTTACCGGAATCATGCCGCAAATCAAGCAAAGCCGCTACGAAAAGGGAATCGAAAGATCCTTTGACAAGTGGTGGGAAGAAGAGGGCGCGAACCAGTTCAAAGTCGTCGGAATCGAACCGACCGAAAAAATCAGACAAGAAGAATTTGAGCAATTCCGCAACAGGGCTTTTGCGCTAAAGCCTTCGTACATTGTCGAAGACCGTGTCGAATTCATGAAGAAGGATTTCCGCGAATGGTGGGAAATCCGTGGCGGCAAAGAAGAATTCATCGCCAAGCACAACCGCTACCCGGGCGAAGCGGACTTTAGGCGCGAACTTGCCGAATGGATCGACAACTACACCGACAAATTCCCGCGTTACAACATGGCGTTCGTCCCCAAGAAGGAACAGTACGACCGACTGCTCACCAGCTGGATTCTGTTCCCGAGCGCCTGGAGCTACATCCTGTTCGCCGTACTCTTCATGTTTACGCTTGTTCGCCTGGAAAAGCGTTGGCAATGGTTTATTCTGTGGGGTTGCATTATCGGCTGGGCCCTCTTGGGCGGTGTCCTAGTGAGCGTCATGACCGGCACGAGTTTCTTCGACCATTACAGCGGCGAACGCTACATGGGCATGAGCCTGACAATTGCATTCCTGCTTGGCGCCACTGCATTCGCCCCGCGCAAGGAATTGACCTCGCAAACGCTTTCGGCCGTTTGCTTTACGGGACTCCTGCTCGACATGGCCGTCAACTGGTTTATCAATCCGAATATTTTCGGCGCCGTCACCGTACTTTCGCCCATCGCATTCGGTGCAGGCGCCTTTGCCGGCCTAAAGATTGAAACCCGCCGCAAAACCCGTTTCGAACTCAAACAAGAAGCCTTGCAGGAACGAGCCCGCCGTATTGAGCGACGCAATCCCATGGCCGAAATGAAGAACAAGACTCGAGCCATGATCCAGTCGGGCATCGAAAACGCCAAGGGCGGCCGCCCCGAACAAGCTTTCAGCCTGCTCACACAATCGATGGTACAGCTCTTGCAGGAACACCCCATCGACAAGGCTACGGTGCTTTCTCTGGCAGACAGCATGAACAAGCTCTATATTGAAATTTCAAGCAACCAGTGGCTTGAATGGGGCGAAATCGCCAAGGCAAAGAATGCGCCTGAAGCCGCAATCATGCTTTTGAAGAAAGGCCTTTCGCTCGAGAAAGACAAGAATTTCGCAAGACGCGCCCTCTATACTTTGGGCGAGACTTGCGTCACGAATAAGATCGAGCTGGAAGATGGAATCAAGCGCTTGCAGAAAGTGATCGAGATGAATTCGACCGACATTCTTGCCAAGCAAGCGCAAAGAATCCTGGACAACATCCAAAAGTAATTCGCCGAGCGAAGGCAATAGGCAGGAAGCCTATTGTCGGAGCGAAGGACGAACAACGACTTACTAATCCTTTTGGAGTTCTCTCTTTTCGTTGTTCGTATATTATTGTATATAGCGGTGCTTGATGGCGCCGCTCTTTGTATATTCCACCACCATCACATGCGCGGCAGGCATCTTGGCAGGCTTCTGAATGCCCGAGAATAGCGGGCGGCCTTGCAAGTCGAAGATGCGATAGAAGGCCGTTTCTGCTTCGGGGGCAAGATTCATGCGCTGGGCAATTGCGGTAGTCCCGCTGCTGGATTCTACGACTTCGGAAGAACTGGATTCAGGTTCCACGCTCGACGAAGATTCTACACTCGACGACGATTCTGCGACTTCGGACGAAGACGATTCAGGTTCAACCGTTCCCTCGACCGTAAAGGTTACGTATTCCGACATCCAGGTGAGCCCGGAGTTATCCGTCACGACAGCGACGGCGGAATGCGTGCCCGCAGCAAGGCCTTCCGCATTCACCTGGTAAGGCGATGCCATCGCAGAGCCGACTAAAGTCGTTCCGACATAAAAATCAACCTTCTTGACAGAGCCGTCGTTGTCCTTCGCATCAGCCTTCAAGGTGACAGCCTTGCCGGCATCGAACTTGGCCCCTGCAGAAGGCGCTGTCATAGAAACGCTTGCCGCCTTGTTGCTCTGGCCAAAGCCCTGGTTGTATTCGGGCATCTTGCCGTAGCGGCCACCCACGCCCACAAGGCTCGGGATTTCTTTCGGGAGATTTGCAACGGTGCGCTTTTCAAAACTGTAGCTCGGGTTGAATGTTTCTGCCTGCGGAACGCCCTGCGTCACCGTACCGTTGTAGCGGTGCTGCTGTTTGGTTCCGCTCCCGAACGTGACTCCGCTAAAGTAAACGTAGCCGTTGTCGCCCCATTCGGCGAGGTAACCCTGGCCGTTATCGATATAGCTATTCTCGTAGCGTACGTAGGCCTTCGCGTTTGCACTATGGCCATTTGCACCCGCCACAAAGAAGCGGTTGTAGTCCACATACTGGTTGTACAAATGCACCTGAGAACCATTGCTTTCGCCCGTCACCTTCGGCACGCGGCCATAAGTATTGTGCCAGTAGTTATTCGCGTATGTCAGATGGGCATCTTCGACGAGTGCCATGTAGGGGTCAGTTCCCCAGCAGTTGAAATCGTTTGCGCCGTCAAAATCCAGGTAACTGATGGTGGCATCGTCCACGAATTCCATGTCCATGCCGTCACTGATCCACTTGTAACTGATGTGATCGGCCCAAAAGCCCTTCACATGCTTCGAGGCTGTACCTACTGTTTCGAGGCCATCGCCACCTTCGATCAAGTGCGGGTTCACGTCGTAAATGGCGAGGTTGCGGTAGACGTGGTTGTAAGAGCCCTCGTTACTGCGCACCACAATGGAGGCTCCACGCAGGTTCGCACCGCGACCCATGCCCACAAGACTCTTGTTGGGCTTGGTGGTAATCCAGTTGCTCCACGCCTGCAGATTGTCCGATTCCTTCACGATTTCGAGTCCGGATTCACCGAGGCTCGCGCAGCTATTTTTCTCGAAGGCGATGCGGTAGAACTTGTTCGTCTTGCCTGTCACGCGGTTCGTCTCGCCACAAGTCGTGCGGCACCAAGTACGCCCTTGCTTATTCGCCTCGGTCACCGCATTGCGCATTTGCCTAAAATCGTAAGTACCTTCGGGCACAAGAATCGTCACGGCGTCATTACTCTGCAAGTACTTGCGGATGGTTGCCGAATCGCTCGCGATGACGATGTTTCCTGCATCGCCGCCCGTCGTAGAAGCACCGAAACCTTCGGCCTTCACGTTGAATGTGAAAAGGAGCACGGCAGTCGGATCCGTTTCGGCAGAAGTCCAAATCCACTTGGCCTGCGTGTTTGCAGCAAAGCCGGAAAGCGCCGCCCCGCTCGGGAGCTTGTTGCTTGCGTAGTTAAGGGTTGTCGCACCGCCCCACTGGCTAAGGTCGCGGCCCTTGTTTTTCCACGAGTTGTTGCTCACTGCAGGCTTTGATTTCCAACCACTGCCGGAATAGTAAGACTTGTCCAGGTCGTCAATCTGCACCATGACGCCGGGGGCACCTTTACCGTTCACGCCCACGACCGAAATTGCATTTTCACCGGGAAGGAACGTCATCGGCACAAAGCGCACGCGGCCCGCCTGGTTGTCCTGTGCAAGGAGAGCGCCATTGTGGTAAAGTCTGTAGCCGCCATCGGCCACAATCCAGATACCCGGACCTTCGCCTGCGTTATAAGTCGCGGCAACCAACTGCGAACCAACTTTGTCACCACCACCGTAAGCCGCTTCAGAAGGGAGTTGAACCACTTCTGTCGCAGGGACAGCGGCATGCACCGCAGAAATTCCAAAAAGCGAGACAAAGCCCGCTAAAGCCAACCCAACATCCTTTTTTACTCCCATTTTTTCCTCTTTTTGTAATATTGCCTTTTATAATCTAATTTTGGCACTTTTGTTTTCAAAACGTTATCCACCAAGCCCATTAATATGTGTTTGTTCATTGACAACGATTGTAAAAGCTCCTTTTACGCAAAAAAAATACACTCCTATCGGAGTGCTGGGTAGTTTTTTTGAAATTTAGGGTTGTCCGTAGACTACGGCCAAAAAACGCCGACATGTTTCCATTTTTAATGTATTTTATACACCATAATAATAAAATTTTACTTTACATTCGCAAATATTTATCTAACTTTAGCAACATGAACAATGTTTCCACAATTAGTGTATTTATGTACTTTGATTACCGGGATTATATCCGGGCCGTTATGGAGGCATTGCAATCCAGAGGGCAGTCCATCCGTTCCATTCAAGAAAGCGCCGGAGTCTCGGGTTCCGCCTTTTTCAACCGCATTCTGGACGGATCCCGCCCGCTTTCTACCGCAAACGCAAAGACTCTCGCCAAAGCCTGGGGGCTTTCCGATGAAGAATCCGAATACTTTCTGACGCTAGTCCGCTTCGGCAACGAAAAGAACGTGGACGAACGCGAAAACCTGCTCAAGAAACTCCTCGCCGTACGCGCAAAAAATCAGGAATACGAACTCCAGGATTCCGCCCTCAAGTTCTTTTCGAAGTGGTACTACCCCGTCTTGCGCGACTTGTTGCCGCTCCTCCCCGCAAACACCCCCGCCGAGAAAATCGGCCGGATGTTCACGCCCGCGCTTCGCGCCCCGCAAGTGCAAAGCGGAATCAAGTACCTAAAGGAAGCCGGATTCGTTTCTTTGAACGATGACGGAACCTACCATGTCGAGCAACCCACCATCTCGACGCCGCCCCGCGTGCGCTCTACCATTCTGCGCAAATACCATTTAAAGAACCTCGAAGTCAATAGCGAAGTTTACGACCTGTTTTCAAGCGATGACCGCAGCATCACCAGCGTAACCTGCAGCCTTTCCAAGGAAAGTTTCGAAAAGGTTCGCGAAGAAATCGCCAAGCTTCGCGAAAAGATTTTGGCCATGTCCCGCGAAGAAAAGAACCCCGACCGCGTCTGTCATGTCGGATTCCAGCTCGTGAATCGCGCCAAGGTGAAGGAGGGCAAATAATGAAGGTTATTCTCGCCCTTTCGCTTTTCGCAGCCAGCCTCGGCATCGCATTCACCGCCTGCAGCACAAGTGAAAATTCCGCCACAAACGGCACAGGCAGCAACGCCGGCGAAACCGAAATTGCCGGCATCGTTACAGCCACCAATCACGGAATGCCCCTCAAAAACGCCGTCGCCCGTGTATGGATTTTAAACGAGGATTCCATGCTTGTCGCCTACGAAGACTCCCTTGACGACAACGGCATTCTCAAGATTAACTCCGCCGCCTTGAGCGAAAAGAAGGCCCCCGTCCAGCTGCTCGAAATGCGCTCCGGCGATTCGCTTTCCATTATGCGCTGGGTCGACTTCGAACGCAGTCCGGAGCAGAATCTCGCCATCGCCCAAAGCGAAAGCCTGAAAGGCATCATCACCAATAACGGTACCGCCGTCGAAAACGCAACCGTAAGCATTCTAGACCAAACCGTCACCACGGATGTACAAGGATACTTTGAATTCAGCGGTTTGCCTGCAGGCGTGCACTACGCCTTCGTCGAAGGGTATTTCGGCAAATTCTCTTACCAAATGGAAACCGGCCTAAGCGATGGCGCCACGACAAATCACATCAACATCGCCGACAGCATTTTCACCGTTGTCGAAGACTTTGAAAATTGGAAACACAGGCAGACCTTTATCGGCAAGAGTTTTGGACAAGGTTGGTGGTTTATTTGCACCGACTCCCTGCAAGGCGGGAACAGCCGCGTCGCCGAAGGCATCGATAGCGACAAGATTCTCGTTACCGGCGACAGCGCCAAGAGCGGAAGCAGCCTGCACCTGATTTTCAATATCGATCAGGAAACTAAAGGCCATTACGGCGTCGCAGGGTTCTCTATCGGCGACGATTTTGACGAAGACGACATGTTCGCGTTCTACGACTTGCGAAGCGCCACCGCCATTTCGTTCGACGCCAAGGGCAGCGGAAAGATTTCGTTGCAAATCACCAAGCGCGGCAACGACGGCAAGCGAGACTTCCACCAGACCGCCTTCGTGACGCTCGGCGACGAATGGGAACATTTCACTTTTACCGCCGACGATTTCGACACGGAACTTATCGCCGTCAACACCATCAACATCTTGGTGACCGAAGACGCAGAGATTTTCTTGGATAACATTCGCTTTGACGGCATTTCGCCGAGCATGTGGCCAAGCCTCGGAATGCGATTCTAGAATTTTCACATATAGGAGTGTGCTTTATGAAAAAGACAAATATAGGCATAGTTGCCTTGTGCGCTCTCGCTTTTACAAGCAGCGCGTTCGCCACCATTCAACCCACGCGCGTCGGCCCCGTTAGCCAATACGGCGCTTTGCAAAGCGGCAAGAATTCCGCTGGCGAAGGCCGCATTTATGGTAGCGTGCAAGGCGTCAAGGACGGCGCCGAAGTCCAGGTTCGCGGAATGAGCCTCACTTGGAGTCAGTACTGGCCGTACGGCAGCAGCTTTTACGGAAGTTCCTTTATCGACACTCTGGTCGGCTCCTGGAACGTTGAACTTGTCCGCTCTGCCATGGGCGTCGTTCCGCCTTGGGGACACGGAAGCTACATGACCCGCCCCGAATATTTCGAATCGCAAATGGACACCGTAGTACAGGCCGCCATTCAAAACGATGTTTACGTCTTGATCGACTGGCACAGCGAAGGCGGCTACTACAACTGCATCCACAAGGGAACAAAGCCAAAGTACGAATTCAACGACAACAAGACCTGCTTTACCGCAAACGATGCCGCCGCCTTCTTCGGACGCATGGCTGAACGCTACGGCAAGTACCCGCATGTCATTTTCGAAATCTACAACGAACCCGTGAGTGAATCCTGGGCAGACCTGAAAGCCTACGCCGACACGGTCATCAGCGCTATCCGCAAACATTCGAAGAACCTGGTTATCGTCGGAACCCCGATGTGGTCTTCGATGGCAGGCGATGCCGTAGCTGCCCC
Organism: Fibrobacter sp. UWB5; assembly: GCF_002210295.1. Taxonomy (NCBI): domain Bacteria; kingdom Pseudomonadati; phylum Fibrobacterota; class Fibrobacteria; order Fibrobacterales; family Fibrobacteraceae; genus Fibrobacter; species Fibrobacter sp. UWB5. The sequence goes on from NZ_MWQH01000004.1 coordinate 19,761, forward strand.
CGTACAAGACGATAACGTCGCCTACACTTACCATTTCTACGCCAACCTGCACCAGACTTCTAGCCACTTGTCCAGTTCCAACAAGGCGATGGAAGCCGGCCTTAGCGTATTCGTAACGGAATGGGGCGGCATCGATGAAATCTTCACCAAGGAAGCCCACAAGACCGAACTCGAGAAATTCCTCGCATGGACCAACGAGAAGAAAATTTCTTGCGCCAAGTGGGATGTCGAAAAGCCCTTCCTCGAAAACAACGATGTCGATAACTACATCAAAGAAAACATTTTGCCCGCAAAGACCACCTACCAGAAAAATCTAAATTGGGAAACCGAAATCAGCGACAAGTTGCCCAACTTGATTACATACGGCGCCGGCACCGATATTCCGGGCAAGTGGAGCAGCACCAGCGACATTGACGACTACGGCGACGAACAGGGCGACAAGGGAAACTCCACCTTTACCGACAACTCTACCGAAACTACCGTGAAAATGGACAACATGAAGCTTGACACCGTCGGCACCGGCTTTGATTACGCCCCGTACATTCGCGCAGAATACGCGTTCGACGGCGAGCCCGATTTGTCCAAGTGCAAAATGGTTAGCTACCGCTACAAAGGAGCAAACCACCAGTTTATCCTCTACTACGATTGGAACGCCAGTATCGATGTCTTTGGCGAAGGCGCCTGGGACTACCCCTTTGTCGAAATGCCGTATGCACCCGAATGGGAAACGGTCTACGTGGATTTAGGCTGGATGATGAGCAATGGCTGGCAGGCAGCACTCCCGCTGACCCCGGTTCTTTCGGCGGCGACCGCGTTCCGCTTTAATGTAACAAACGACTTTTTTGACACCTCGCTTTGGGTCGAAAACATCAAGTGCATCGAAAGCGTCGAGGGCTATACACCTGTAAAAATTCCCACAAACACAGACGCCGTCCAAACGCAGACTGCAAAGGCGAATTACCGCATAAACACCAACGGTTTGAACATTATCGCCACCGGCATCAAGAACGGTACGCATTACTCGCTTTCGAACATCCTCGGACAAACACTACGTTCCGGCATCGCAAACGCAAGCAGCATTAAGCTAAGCGCACCGCAGGCAGGTCGCTACATTCTCCGCATCGGCAATTCCGTCCACCCGATTTCAATCAAGTAAGCAAAAGCGCCTCGGCATTCGCCGAGGCATCTTTATTTAGTTAATCGATAATTTGAATTCCTTCGAATACAATTTCATCTATTTCCAGGAAAGATCCGTTATAGATAAAGATGCTGAATATGCCAATTTCGCTTGAGATTTCGTCCCAAGAGACTTGGTAATTCTTACTGTCCACGATTTCTTCGCCTGGGCGTAAGACCAGTTCGGTCCATTCATCGCTCGCCTTCGTAAACCACAGCGCCTTGTTATAGTTGTTATTCTCGATTTGGCGGTAATGTTCAAGCGCAACGGCGAACATGCAGTCACCGCGAACTTTCAGCCGGACGGCTGTGAGCGCACTCAGGTCGTAATAACCCGTATCGAGGCCAAGACGCGTCCCGAGCATGACATAGCCCGTATCCTGGATGGTAAACTTTAACGAGAGATATTTGCCACGGGCTCCGTCATCTACGAGCGCCCCTGCAAAACCACCCGCGCTGTCGGGGCTTTCAAAGGACGCTCCCTTGTGCGGTAGGTAGTACCAACCGTAATTCGGGTATGTTTTCGCCAGATTGTTCAGATTGTCGCCATCATCAAAATCCTCGAAAACGTATTCGTGAGTCAATTCCTGGAACCACATGAGCGTGTCAACAGAAGTGCCCGCGTCAAGCGAAATATCGCCAACGGGCTGACTATTCGCGACAATGGTATATAGACCCGCCGGAACATGCGAGAATACGAAATCGTTTCCATCATTTTTTGCCCAATAGGGAGTCGCATCAAGCATCACGGAACTGCCCAAGACAGTAGAATCGGAAGCGGCCGCCCCGGTACGCACCGTAAGCGATACAGACGGCAAGAGTTCGATTTCATCTGCCAAGGAATCTTTCGCATTGAACTTCGTCCACACCATAAGCGAGGAGTCCTCGCCGGCAATTCCCTCGACATAGCACCTTGCATTCTGGCACTGGTCAAGTTCAGTCTCGAACTGCACCTTTCCGGAATCATCCGCAGTGGCGGTTTCGAGCGCCGTGACATAGGACGGGAGGAACTGCGTCACATCCTGGACTTCGGACGGGCTTTCCGCAGAAGCGGCTCTAGGACGCTGGTACAAGGTAACACGCGCCTGCGGAATCGGCTTGTGAACTCCATCAAGCGCAACGACCGCAATCCCGTTCGTCGTTTCGCTCGTGGCTCCGGCAGTTTCAGGGCCGCTGTCGGAACAGCCCGAAAACGCCGCCAGAATCAGGCCGAGCGCAAAATAAAACAATTTATGAATCCTAAACACCTGGAACATTTTTACCGTTCTTCCTTTTTCATCATCGGGAATAACTGGAAATTTAATTGATAAACGCTGTCGCAAATTTGCGACGGCATCGCATTGACCACATTTACGATGGATTTTCGCGTTTCGGCGAGGATATCGCGGATTTTTTGGATTTGGCTCGAGTCAAGCGCCATGGTGAGCGTGCTGATATCACGCTTTTCCTTTGGGGTGTTGGCAATCGAATCGCGGGCCAGTTCGGCGATACGTCCCTGGTAGTCACTAATGGTGGCACTCAGCCAGTGTTCCTGCGTACGGAGGTGCGCCTCGGTGGGTTCCACGCGGCCATCCTTGCGTTGGCGGGCAAGACCCAGCTGCAGCAAGGCCTCGACCGCTTTCTCGACCTGCGAAGCGGTAAGTTTCGGAATGCATGTCTCGGCGAGTGCGGCGGCATTTTGCGGGCCTCGATAATCAAATACATCGAGCGCCGAGCGAATCATCGGATAGTACCACTGTTGAAAATAACGGTAGCGAGCCTCATCAAGTTCGCGGCAAGCAGCGGGGCGCATTTTCTGGAGTATTTCAAAATGTTTGCGCACCTCTTCGTCGGTCTTTGCCTTGCCGTAAGCGACCATTTCGCGGAAATATTCAGCCTTCGCCTCTTTGAAACGGAACAATTCAACGAATGGTTCAACACCTTTCGAAGACACATGACGCTTACCCTGCAAGATTTTCACCAGGAGACTTGCGTCCATGTCCACAGCCGACGCAAAGACCCGATAGCTGAAGGTCGGATCAAGCGACTTTTCGAGTTCGTAAAAATCCTGCAGGAATTTACGGTAGTCGGTGTAATCGTATATGTTGATTTTGTTTCTTGCGAACATGGTTGACCCGTCCCAATAATATAGTTTCTATTATCAAAATAATCTATTTTCGCAACCGCTTTTTAATGTTTTTTTTCGGAGTTGTTGACATTTTTGTCCACGCCCTCCCCAAAAAAAACTCCTCGAAATGCATTCACAAGCATAAATTTAGGGTACAATGGTGTATCAAGGAGTTTGAATGTTTAAAAGAAATACAGTCGCAATTCTTGCGGCAACCCTCGCAACAACAGCTTTCGCCACCAAGTACGAAGCCGAATCGGCAACCGTATCTAGCGAGGCAAAAATTGTCAACAGCAGCGGCGTCTCTGGCACAGGCTATGCAAGCCTTCAAGAAGGCAACATCACCTTCACGGGAGTCACCGCCGAATCCGCAGGCAAGTACACGCTCACCATCCATTACAAGGCGGGCGACTTCAAGGCAAATTACCTCAAGGTGAATGGCGCAACCGCAGGCACCATCGACTTCGCGGCAACGACCGGGTGGGCGGACATCACGACCGCCGTCACGCTCAAGGCGGGCACAAACACCATCGCCATCGAAAAATACTGGGGTTGGATCGACGTGGACTACATCGACATTTCCGCCTACGAATCAAAGCCCTTCGAGCTCTCCGCAAGCCCGGTCACCCCGAACGCGACCGAAAGCGCCGTGAAGCTCTACAGTTTCTTGCGCGAGAACTTCGGCAAGAAAACAATTAGCGGCATCATGACCGGCGACATGAGCGGCTACACGCTGGGAGCCGACTTCAAGACCCACGACGACGTAAAGTACATCTATACACGCACGGGCAAGTACCCGGCGCTCGTCGGTCTCGACTTCCTGTTCGCAACAGGCCCGAACGCTTCCGGTAGCTGGAACATGGAATACACCGACAAGGCGATTTCTATAGCGAAGGGTCTCTGGAAAGCAGGCGGCATTCCCGCATTCACCTGGCACTGGAAGGATCCCCTCGACAAGAAGGACGCCTTCTATATCCAGAGTGCGGCAGGGACCAACGAATATACGGACTTCGACTTCTCTACCGGATTCAAGCCCGGCACTACCGAATGGAACACCGAAAGTGCGGCCTACAAGGGAATTATCGCCGACATTGACCATATTGCCGATTACTTCCTAGAACTGCAGAAAGATGGCGTTGCAGGCATCTTCCGCCCCCTGCACGAAGCGGGCGGCAAGTGGTTCTGGTGGAGTATCAATTCGGGCGACCAGTTCGCGGCGCTCTACCGCCTGGTATTTGACCGCATGGTGAAGGTCAAGGGCGTGAAGAACATGATTTGGGTGTTCAACCCCGAAGGTTCTACCGTTACCACCTGGGATCCGGGCAGCGAATACTACGATGTGCTTTCTATAGACATTTACAACAAGGACAACGACCATTCCAGCAACGCGAGTTCTTTTGACAAGTTCAAGAACGCATCGAATTCCACGAAAATTCTTGCACTCAGCGAAAACGGGCCCATTCCCGACGTGAACAACATGCATACCGACGAGGCCGTATGGAGCTGGTGGATGCCGTGGTACAGCACCTGGAGCGGAACCTGGCCCAGCCAGACGAAAGACGCCGTGTGGAAGAGCAACATGGACGACGAACGCGTCATTTCGCTCGAGGACATGCCCGGCTGGGACAAATACAAGCCCAACCAGGATACCTCTACGACACGTCTTGCAAAGGTATCGCCATTCTACGGCCCTGCAACAACAATCGGCATCTTTGACATGAACGGCCACTATGTGGGACTCACTACGCAGGGACTTCCGCAGGGGCGCTACATCGTGCGTCAAAGAATCCAGGGACGCAACTTGAATGCGGTATACATCAAAAAATAACTATTGAGTCGGTTTCAACGAATTTTACAGGCGACGCAAAAAAAATGAATGCACAACGGGGGTTGGAGTTTATTTTTGGAGCGTCGCTTTTTTAAATTGGAGTGTTTATGGGTTGTTTTACTTTAAAAATGGCGAACACAACCGCAGCTTTTTTGTTATGCGGAATGTGCGCCTCTTACGGGATTACCCCGAACAAGTTGGTTTCTGGCGGTTTGCCGGCTCATACAGGAGCCACAACGACAGATTACCTGACGGACGGTTACTTGACCAACTGGAAGAGTAGCAGTGCCAAGGAAATCGCGTTGAACGTGGGCGAAGGCCCCAAAAAGCTCTTAATCAACTGGGAATCGTTCGGCGATTGTGCCTGGGCGACCGATTTCACGAGCGGTTGCGGCCACTCGGGCGTCGCACTCTCGAATTTCAAGATTTTGACTTCGGCGAATTCCACCGACGGTACCGACGGAGACTGGGAAGTGGCCGCCACCATCCAGAACAACCCCGTGATGGCACGTGGCGTAACCATCGACTTTGCGGGCAAATCCTGGTTCAAGTTCGCAAGCGAAGGCGATGTGGGCAAAATTCTTGAAATTGAAGCCTTCGACATGAGCGCAGGCGGAACCGACACCTGGTTCTTTATGGGCACAAGCATCAGTCAGATGGGAATCAAGCAACAGGATACCGATTCCACTACGGCGCAGCTCATTCATGCAAAGTTCCCGGAATACACGCCTGCCATGTTGCGCGGAGGCATCGGTTGCATCAACAGCACCGAAGTCGTGGATCACTTGAGCGAATACCTGGAATACGTCGGCAACGTCAAATTCTGGGCCATCGAAATGGGCACCAACGATGCTTGGGGCGGCGGCGACTGGAACCTGAATACCTACGTAAGCAATATGCAGACGATTATCGATTCCGCCAAGGCTCACGGAATCACGCCCGTTATTGCAAGGATTATCGCGACCGATTCCGCAAAGGCGGGCTGGCAAATCAACCCCGCCTACTTGGAAGCCGTAGACAAACTCGTCAAAGAGAATAACCTGCCGCAGGGTCCTGATTTCTACAGTTACTTTAAGGAACATCCCGAATTGTTGGCGAGCGATGGTGTACACCCGAATGCCGAAACCAAGGGCGGTCAAGCCATGCACCACTTGTGGGCAGAAGCGCTCGCCCCCTTGTATGCCGCAGGCGACACCGCCACCAAAACGCCAGACTCCTCCACGACTTTAAAGATGTCAGGCACGTTTATGGTCCCCCGAATTTACGCGCAAGGCAAGAATATCTTCGTTGAGGGCAACTTACTAAATGTAACCTCCGTAACCCTTGTTTCTGCAACGGGGCAACTCATTTCCCAAAAGGCCCTTTCTAAGAATTACGGACAAGTACAATTTGAAAACATCCCGACGGGGCAGTACATAGTCATTATCCGTGGCAAAAATGCGGTGCAGACAAGTACCGTACGGGCAAAGTAAAAGCGCAAATTTTCCTAAACCAAACAAAGAGGCACCCCGAACGGAGTGCTTCTTTTTTTGAAACGCAAACATTGGTGTTGACACAATTGTCCACAGTAAAAGAATAAATAACGCCTTTTCCTTTTAGTTTAAGTTTATATTAAAACCGGTTAAGGATGTAGACTCGATGGGGGTGCGCATGCACAAGTTTTCCTCGGGTGTTATAGCGGTTACTTTTATCGCCGGGATGTTTGGAGGTTGCTCGGAATCGCCCGAAAGTGGGTTAACTCCCCCCACCGAGGGCGATTCCTCAGCAACGAATTTTCCGGATTCGTCAAAAGCTGATTCTCTTCAGGAAATCAGCTCCGAAACCGCTTTCAGCGCAGGCGACACCCATTCTTCGAGCGGACTCACTGCAATAAGTTCATCGGACGTCTTTTTTGTTAGCTCCTCCTCGTCTGGTGAACTTGCTGTCCCTCCAGCTTCATCAAGCGGAACCGGATTTTCATATATTGCACCTGCAAATTTTTCCGACACTGTAAACGGCGTCTTATTTGACATGATTCATGTTCCGGGAGGTTCGTACACACGCGGGTGTGACAACTGCGCCGAACAAGACAAAATTTACGAGACACCCGCGCACAAGGTAACCGTCAGCGACTACTTTGCCGCCAAAACCGAAGTCACGGTCAGCCAATGGAACGCCGTCATGGGCGGCAAGAAAAACGCTTGGGAATCAGGAAACGCCCCCAAAATAGGTGTAAGCTGGTTTGATGCGAATAATTTTGCTTGTAAATTAGGGCAATTGACAGGCAGGCAATACCGCCTGCTTACCGATGCCGAATGGGAATTTGCTGCTCGCGGAGGTAAGGATGGGATTGCCGACAGCTTCAAATTCTCAGGAGGCAACGCCATTGACGATGTCGCCTGGTATTCCGAAAACAGCGGTGGCAAGGCTCACGACGTCGCCAGCAAGAAGCCGAACAAGCTCGGGCTTTACGACATGAGCGGCAATTCCTGGGAATGGGTGTACGACTGGCTCGTGGGTTATACTGCAGGCGATAAAGTCAACCCGGTTCAGCTCACGGGTTCTGGCAACAAGACGCGACGTGGCGGCAGTTACGGCGAACCCGCCGAATTCGCTCGGGTGAGCCGCCGGGCCATCCGTAGCCGCGATGGCGCCGCCGACATGGGATTTAGGCTAGGGGCCTCTACCGAACTTCCGCCGGGAATGATCAGCGCCTGCGAAGCGGCGAACCCGAGCGACGCGGTTTGTGCCGGAGACAAAAACCGCGACTGCCGCCTCATTACCGCAGCCGACGAAGCCTGGATCAGCGACGACTACACCGTTGTCATCGGCGAAGACGGAATTGCAGCCGTTTCAGGATTCCCGAACGTTTCCGGCCAATGGTACACGCTCAACAACCGCAGCTTTAACGTGGTCACAAAAACCAGAACCAAAACGTACGCTTACTATGTGTTCAGCCAAGATGAACTCACCATGATTAGTGACGACGGCATTCCTTACCGACTATACCGCCGTGCAGCAAGCGAAGCTAAGAACAAGGTAAGCCTTACGACCGTAAGCAACCCGAAAACATTGGAACAGTTGATCGCCGCCGTTGAGCCCGAGCGCCTCGTGACAGACGAACAACTCGCCCACCCCGACACAAGCGTACGTGACCCGCGTATTGCCGCTGCTAGCGGATACACCTGGTTCTTTGACGGGCGTTGCTGTGGCGGCAACCACAAATACCGATTCCACCTCGACAAGAATGGGGACGCCGAATTCGTGGTAATGGATTACGACGATACGCACCACGAGAATATTCTCGCAAAGGGCCGCTGGTTCACCGTAGGCAACATCGGGCTTCACATCGTGCTGAACGGGAAATACTTCAACTATCTCTATACCGCCGGCGAACGCACCATGAGCTACAGCGAATACATGCCCGCAGGCCCCATTTTCTGCCACATTTCATTCCAAAGTTATGAACGAGGCGATTTCCGCATATTCAACAAGACCCTTTACGACGACAAAGTCAAACGTCCCCGCGGCTTCAACGGCGAAAACCCCGTTTACGAAGCCGGAGATTATCAGTGGGGGTCATAATGCGCATGCTCCTTTTCATCTTTGTCACAGCATGTATTGCAGCACTCACGGCATGTAACGACAAAGTATCTAACCCCGATATTGAATCAAGCTCGTCCGACCAAGCCTCCAATCACTCCTGGATACCCGTGTCGTCGTCCGAGCAAGATTCCCCGGAATGGTTGTCTTCGGCCATGTCGTCTTCGACCATTCCGGCATCCTCTTCCAGCGAGCCTATTTCGCACGCCCTATCATCCTCAGCAGAACTGCAAGTCGACAGTTCCTCCTCGATTGAGGAATCATCTTCGTCCGCAATCATGGATACCTCTCCGGAAATCGTTTTGGACAAAGACGGATTCGCAACCATCGCCGATGTTTACAGGAGTCTCGCCCCCGACGAGAAAGCGGTATTTATCATCCGCCATTCCGAACGCGAAGACGATGTAGCGCTAGAAACAGAACTCACTGCAAACGGGATCCAGATGGCACAGGATCTAGGGGCAACCCTCAAGAGCGAAGAAGAATTCTCGTACGTCACTTCGGGATTCGTGCGCACGAACGAAACCGCAAACCAAATCTCGAAAGGACGCGGCGAAGCGACGTCCCCGAAACTCATCACGAATTACGACATTACCGGCAACTGGTTCCTGAAAATTTCGGCCGACTCTCTCGCAAAGCAAGCGACCGCGCTCGGCCTAAAGGGCAGTTCAGTCGAACTGATGGCACGCTGGGCATACGAAGGCGGATACCCGGAAACATTTTACGAAATGGAGCCCCGCGCGCAAGAATTCATGCAAGCGGTCATCCTGAAAAATTTATCCAAGTGGAAACGCATCACCATCATGGTATCGCACGACATCTTCGTGATGCCGCTTGCCGTTTTCGGTTCGCAGAAAAAGGTCGCCCTCAAGTATCACGAGGATTACCATTGGATTAACTTCATCGCGGGGCTAGCCGTTATTGCCGATGCGCAAAACAACCTGCGCTATATTCCTGTAAAAGGCGCCGATTCCGGCGTCATTGACTATCTGGCCATCTATATGGCCGAGCATAAGATTTACACCAAATAGCGTCTAGAACAATACCCTGTACGGGACTTGCTTGCTATAGCGTCGGCCCTTCAGGTCACGGAACCCATTGCGGGCGGGAATTTGCAAGCCGTTCGGGAGAGTCATCCCACGATTTACGATTGCCGTTGTCGAAGAATCGCCCGTAGCAACAGTAGTGTCGGCTCCTGCCACACTTTCCACAAGCACCTCGACGCGGCCCGTATATTCGGTATCGTCGTTACCCTTCACGGTGTACTTGAACGGAGCAAGCCCCTTTGCGGCAGGAGTAAATCGGGCCGTATAGCCATCATTCTGCAGTTCAACCGAGCCATTTTCCGCCGCAGACACGCTATATGTGGGTTTTACTTCCTGGAACCCGCGCGTAATCGTGCGTAAATCAAAATCGCGAGAAGCATCGTCCGCAATGCGCATGTGCGAAGCACCGAGCCAGTTGATATACTTTTCGATACGCACATAACCATCACTTTCCTTGGTCATCGCATCATCTTTAGACTTATCATAGCCCATCGCCACTTCAAAGTAATCGGGCATACCGTCCTTGTCGCTGTCCGTAGCGGCATCGCCCGCAATCACCTCACCCCAGCCGTTATTGGTCTTGATTCCCATGGCACCAACGCTTTTCACCAAGGCTCCTTCTTTCCCCAGTGTCCCCACCTGGTGCCATATCAGGGAATCAATATCGTCGTAAGGGAGCACTCCGCTCTGCGAATTCACGTAACGCCAAGCGCTTGCGGCACTGAGCATAGGTCCACTCGTCGTCAGTTCATTCCAAGGTTTGGAAAGTTCTTCGCCAGCACCCTGATAGTAATAGATACTTGACGCCGTCCCGTTCAGCACGCCATCCTTATTCGTGTCTATCAGATTACCGCTCGCATAAATACTCTGGTTCTTGTCTACCTGGAACCACGGGTTACTCCCCTTCGGGCCATAGACAAAGTAATTATTCACGATGTCGTGATTGAAATGAGTGCTCGTATGCGTCGTGTAGCCCGCCTCAAAATTGTAGAGGATATTGTTCACGAACACGTCATTAATCTTGTCCAGCGGATTTCGATTGTGCGTGTTCACGAAGGCGTTGTAGTACCAAGCCCAAGTGCCATCCACCGACTCAATGTGCGCACCGAACTGCTGCCCGATGGGGTTTGCAATCAGCGAGTTCTGCACCGTAATACCCGTAACGCGGTAGCTTGCATTGTCCGAAGAACCGCCGAAGTTGTTCCACGGTGCAAGTTCCACCGAGCAGTGGTCCACAATTACGTTCTTGGAATCGTAAAGGTTGAGCGCATCATCCTTCTCGGACGCGGTATTTTCGCCCGGACGGATTCGCAGATAGCGGATGATGATATTGCTCTGCTTGCCGGTACTGAGCTTGCCGCCGTGAATGGCGATTCCCTCGCCCGGGGCCGTCTGCCCTGCAATCGTGATATTGCTCTTGATTGAAACGGCCGTCTTGATGTTGATAATTCCGCCTACGTCAAAGACCACTATGCGATTCCCTTGACTGACCGCATCGCGGAAAGAGCCCGCGCCGTCATCGTTCAGGTTCGTCACGTGATACACGGTTCCGCCACGACCGCCCGTGACTTGCGCCCCGAAACCGAGCGCCTCAGGAAAAGCCAGCGGCTCGGCACCCGCCCCCATAACACCAAACACTGTTAGGCAAAGCGCCGAAACCGCAAAATTCTTGCAAAAACCAAATTTCAAATCCATGAGCATCCCTTTTTTGCCTAATATATATCTAAAGCAGCCAAAAAACTATAGGCTCCCCAATAAAAGGTTGTCTACGGACTACGGCACAAAACATGTGGACATATTTGTCCACAGTAAAAAGAATTTGAACACCATATCTATGCTATTCAAGCATATATTTAAAGTACCCATTATAATTAAGGTTGTTTAACACAATGGGTTTGGGTTTCTGTTTGGCGAAAGGAGTGAAACATGAAAAAGGGCCTCCATACGGCGCTTCTTTTTGGTTTATGTTCCATGGTATTTGCAGAAATACCGCTCAATTTCGACACCGAAAACCGCGGCAAGGATCTTGGCGCCAAGGCGGGCGAACTTAAGAGCAATAGAAAACTCCCCAACCCATTCGAATTCCACGACGGCTCCAAGGTCACCAAGTATGGCGACTGGAGCAAACGCCGCAACGAAATCAAGGCCGATATCGAAAAGTACGAAATCGGCGACAAGCCGATTCCTTCCGACGTGAGCGCCACTTACAGCGGCGGCACCCTCACGGTGACTGTCAAGGAAGGCGGCAAGACGATGACGATCACATCGAAATTCAACATTCCGTCTGGCAACGGCCCGCACCCGATTATCATCGGCATGAATAGCGGTACGGGGTCGCTTTCCTCGAGCCTGTTCAGCGGCTTTGTGCAGGTGCCTTTCAGCCACGACCAGGTGGCGAAATACTCCATGAACGGTCAGAAGGACACGAACGTGGGCTTCTACAAGTTCTACGGCAACAAGAACCAGAACGGTGACTATTCCGCATGGTCTTGGGGCGTAAGCCGCCTGATTGACGGCCTTGCGCAAATTGCTGACCAGTACCACCTGGACATGAGCAAAATTGCAGTCACAGGTTGCTCCTATGCGGGCAAGATGGCACTCTTCGCAGGCGCCTTCGATGAACGCGTGACGCTCACCATTGCCCAGGAATCGGGTGGCGGCGGCATCAACTCGTGGCGCACTTCCGCAGACTTCGCAAGCCGCGGCACGAACATCGAAAAAATCGACAACACAAACTACAGCTGGTTCATGCAGAGCCTCAAGAGCCAAGACCCGTACAAGCTCCCGCACGATCACCACGAACTCATCGCCATGATTGCCCCGCGTGCGGTGGTTGCGCTCGGAAACCCCGGTTACGAATGGCTCGGCGACGAATCGGGCTACAAGTCCATGATGGTAGCAAGCGAAGTGTGGAAGTCCATGGGCATCGAGGACCGCATCGGCTTTGACTTTACCGGCGGCCACGAGCATTGTCAAGCAGCCAGTAGCCAGAACAACACCGTGACAGCATTTGTCGACAAGTTCCTGCGCGGCAAGAACGCCAATACCGATATCCACGTCAAGCCCACGAACGGCAAGGGTTTCAAGATTGACAACTATGCCGACTGGATTGACTGGGAAACGCCTTCGCTCCCGTACGAAGAACCCAAGCCGGACACCTCCAAGCAGGACACGACCGTGCAGGATACTTCCAAACAGGACACTTCGAAGACCTCCCTGAAGATGGCACACCTCGCTCCGTCAATGAGCATGTTTGTATCAAACGGCTTCTTGCATGTACAAGGCGCACCCGAGGGCACCAAGGTCCGCTTGTTCGACTTGCAGGGTAACCTCGTCCGTGAATTTGGCGAAAATGGCGGAAATCTTGCAGACATTCGCGTCGGTAAGTTGACCGCTGTATTTGTCAGCAGTTGTGGCCAAAAGCTCGGCCACAAATCGTTCAGCTATACAGGATTCTAGCTTTGAATCAACTTTGTCAATAAAAAGCGCACAAGCCGAGAGTCGCGGGCACGCTTGCTTGCCCATGACCGAGGCGCTGAGCTTTGAATTGACTCCGTCAATAAAAAGCGCCTCGGCATTCGCCGAGGCGCACTTATTTCGAAACTTATCTGCGCATAACCTTGATGGTCTTGCTCAAACAGGAGCCATCGCGATCCATTCCGCGAACATTCACGATATAGACGCCCCTGCCGAAGGGTTGCAGATTTACCGATGCCGTGCCGTTTGCAGTCACGACATCCTTGCTCAGCATCGGATTTTTGCCACTCAGATCAGTCACGCGAATTTGCGCGTTGACAGGAATACCGTAAAAATACACGACATCATCCTCTACGACATAATGAAATTTCTGTGCAGGAGAGAAGGATGCAATTAAGGTTGTCGAAGAATCCGTTTGAGTTGTATCGTTAAGCACCGTTGAATCTCCTTCGCCAGAATTTTGAATTGCGAGTTGCTGCGTCACGCCGATGTAGCGGCTAAAGGTATCGCCAGCGTTATCCTTCAGCGTAAACTTGATATAGTCTACGCCGCCAAAACTGTCGGCGAGTTTTACGGTAAGTTTAGTACCGTTTACAGTCGCAGTCACGCCTGTCGGGGCCGACACGGTGTAGGTTCCGCCGTCGTAACCGCGGGTAAACTGCGAAAGGTCAATCACCTGGGTTTCACCCTTTGCAAAAGTATAGTGTGCGCGAGCCATCCATTCCAGGTAGCGTTCGAGTTCTGTCCAGCCATCGCCCAGGCGATCCTTGTTCGCATCGCTAAAGTCGCCGTTCTTGGATTTCGGATTGTAACCGTACATACTTTCCCACCAGTCCGGGAGGCCATCGAGGTCACTATCGTAATCGTTGGCCCAGCTTACGCTCGGGTAAGGCTCCCAGCCCTTGATGTTCGCCGTATCCTTCACGTCGGTTTCGCGGTCGGGAATGCCCGCCATGCCACCCACGGAACCCTTCATGCTGTAGGTTCCGTTCTTGGTCTCATTTATCACGCGGGTGTCGTGATTGTCAAGTACCGGCATGCGCTGGCCCACATCGCTCAGCACATCCTTGTAGGCGGCCTTCGCGCTCTGGACAGTCGCATACGAGGCAAAGAAAGGCTTGCTGTTCCAGGGTTCCCAATCCAGCACCTGCCCGCCGGAAAGCGAATACTCGCGACCGCAATTGTCGTTGGTGCCGTCGCAGGTGAACTTGCCGCCCGCAGCCTCGAGAATATTGTTATGGTAGTAATACGCCTGCGAGCCCTTGCCCGTACCTTCGAACTGCGCGCGCAATGTATAGCCGTGCAAGGTAGTGGCGGCGCCCTCCTTGTAGTAATTGCCCACGAAGTTCACCTCGTGCGCACCGCCATCGGTCACGCGGCTCACCCAGTTATAGACAACGTTGTTGAATATGTCGAGGCGACCCGCGTAGTAGCCGTTCCCGTCGAGGCCACCGCCCAGGCTCCAGTTGCGGCCCGCATTATGCGCAAGCAGGTTGTGGTGGAAACTGCCGATATCGCCGCCGATAGTCGCCGCATACCCGTGTCCCGTTCCCGCTGCATAGTTCTGGTGGTCCGCAACGTTCAGCGCTTCCGAAATCAGCGTGCGCTGCAGCGTGAGGTTCTTGCCGCCTCGGCTACTGAAGGCTTCGTCAATCGTCCAGCTGATGCTCGCATGGTCCAGTATGCTGTGGTCGCCACCGGTGAGCCCCATACCATCGTAGGTAGCACCGTAGCCCAGACGCACACGCATGAAGCGGATGACCATGTCCTTGCCCGTGAACCCGATGGGGGCGCTCTTGATGGTAATACCCTTGCCGGGAGCCGTCTGCCCCGCAATCGTCACGTAATCCTGATTGCAGACCAGGCGCGATTTCAGCTGGATCATTCCCGACACCTTGAACACGATGGTGCGCGGGCCAATTTCTGCCGTGCACGCCTCGCGCAAGGAGCCTGCACCATCATCGTTCAGGTTCGTCACGTACACCACCTTGCCGCCGCGGCCACCCAGGGCGTTGCGGCCGTAACCTTCGGCCCCCTCGAACGCGACGCGGCCCGGCTTGAACGACCAGACATTCCCTGCCGTGACCGTTCCATTCGCATCGACCTCATCTACGCGCCAGTAGTAAGTCTGGAGCGGAGTCGTGCCGCTCACCTTATACGAACTGCCGGATTGTTCACCCTTGTAAACCGCAGTGCTCGAGGGCGTTGCCGCAAGCACAGCCGCCGAATCCGTCCCGAAATAGACGCGATGCTTTACGGCCGACTTCGCCGCCGTCCACGAAAGCGTCAGCGCCCCGCTTTCGTGCGGAGCGTGATAATCCAAATCCGCAGGCGAAGGCCCTGTCGCCTGTGCCGCCGCATTGGGCACGTTCAGTTCAAAGCCGTTCAGGGTAACCGTGCCCGTATTCAACTTTATCGCGGTCGAGGCACCCGTACCGCCTACATTAAAAGTCACGTAGGCAATCGCCGCCTCGCCTGTCGAGAGCGCACGATTCGTGGGCTTGACCGACGCCTGCTTCGAGTTGTTCACATAGACATCAATATTGTTGCTTGCCGCAACGCCATCAACATTGTTCAGATACAGGAGAAGGCTGTGCGTCCCTGCAGCAAGATTCGAGAAGGTGAGCGTAATCGCCCCGCCGCCTTCGACCATCACGCCGTCGCACACAAGGCGCGCATAGCTCGGGGACTGCACCCCGGCCTTGTACCAGTTGGCCTTGAGGTTCGCGCTTCCGGCGACATTCACCTTCACGCCCGAAAGCGTCGTATCTTTCGAAGCGACACCCGAAACCACCCAGGGCACGTAATTCGGTTCCGTAACCTCGCTCGAATTGCGGCCGCTCATGTCAAAATCGACCTTGATGACGGGCGATGCGGCAAAGGCAAGCGCCGCCGAGAGGCCCAATACGCGAATAGAGTTCAAACATCCCATACAAAACTCCTTTCTGCCCACAAAAATACCCTCAGATTTGCTCCGGGGGTAGGGTAAAAGAAATTTCCAGTTGTCCGCGGACTACGGCGGGCACCTGCGGTGCAAAAAAAAACGTCCCGGCTTCCGCCGGGACGTATCGTTTAGTTAGGAAACTACCGTTCTACTCTTACCTGCACCGCATTCTGCATCGTGCGACCATTGAACTTGACACGGACCATGTAGACGCCCTCGGGGAGAGCCCTGATTTCTCGGGACAAGTCAGACGCTCCTGCCGGAACATTTCTTGCAAGGCGCGCCACCTGGAGGCCAGTCATGTCAAAGAAATCCACCTGGGCATACCCCGATTCGCGGGCAATCAGCGTACAATCTGCAAGATTCAGGTGTATTCCGGCAGCAATGCGAATGTTACCTGCAAAGTCGTCTTCTGCGGTGTAATCGCCACGGGTAAGCCCCGTCGTTCCCGAAGAGTCTCCCGCGACTTCAGCGCTCAAGGTGTCTATCGCCGAGAGTTGCGTCGAATCCTCGAAAAGCACCACGCCTTCGACATCAAAACCGATCTGATCGATGTTCGGTGCACCCGCCTCTTCCAGCGATTTCAGATAAAGTACATTCAACCCCTTCTGGAGCGAAACACCCACCGAGACGCTATCCCAGGTATCCCAATCGGCAGTGGGCTTGAACGTCAGCGAACCGACCAGGTCTTCATTCATCTTCACCATAATGCGACGCGTATCCGTTTTGCCGTGGGCGTAGCGCAGCACCATCGTTGCATTCTTGTATTCCTTCGGCGAAACCAGGTGGTAAATGCCGTAGCTATCGAGACTATTTTCGAAATCGTAGAATCCCGTGCCGCGGAAATTCTCGTGGTTGTCGGCAAAGGCTCCCTTTGCATCGGTCGGTACCGCCGCCTCGATATCGCTCCGAACCATAAGAGGAGCAGGTCCCGATTCCACGACACTCAGGATGGTGAATTTTCCGTTGCGAGTCGCTTCGCCAAAGTCAGCATTCCCGCCTTTCGTCGTAATCGTATAGGTAAACTCGCCCTCGACAACGGGAGTCCCGCTAAAATAGAGCGATGATGTCGTCGCATTCCACACGGCCGTCACGCCTGCCGGGAGCCCGTCAACATTCGCCCCGTCCGCATGCTGGATCGCGAAGGTGAACGGGACAATCGAATCACCCTTCACAATCACCTGGCTCGAACTACCTGCGCCCTGCTTGACAATCGCGGCCGCCTTCGGCGTGTTGTCGCCTATCAGCACGATGTCCGGCTTCGGGAACTTGCCCTTGTTGCCATACAGCCAAAAGCCCAGATGCGGCGGCTGGTTGTAGGCGGTATTCTGCCAGCTCATGCCATTGCGATAAACCGGGTCGTGCGCAAGCGTGTACATGCGATGTTCGGTAGGCGCGGTCGTTGTGTAAATGTAAAGCTTGGAGGCTCCATCGTGCAAGATGACTTCCTCGCGCCAGTCGCCCAGAATGTCACCGCTGAAATTCGGTGTCGCCTTGGTGGTATTGCAGCTGTTGCCCTGCATCTGGAAAAGTGTATTGCTCTGTTGCTTTGCATGGTCCCACTTGCTGATGGTCGTATTGTCCAAAAGTTCGTCAAGCAGGTCACCATCCCAGTAGATACGGAAGTTGTAGGCGGGACGCTTGTCGGCCTTCCAGATTTTTCCCTTAGCCGTATAGGTGTTCCAGTTTGCAGCAGACCAGAGTTCATGTCCACGGCTGTTGGAATCGACGTCGCCCGCGACACCGCGCCCGTTATCGCCCGAACTGGTTTCGTAGAAAAGCACCTTGCCAGTACGTGCATCGTGCAAGTTGTAGCCGTAGGGCTTTTCCTCGTGGACCTGCCAAACCTCGAGGCCGTCGTTATCGGGGTCCAAATCGCCAAAGTGGATTGCATCACCGTGACCGTAACCTACACGGTACATGAACTTGCCATCGTGATCGATAGCGCAGTTACCCTGCATGATTTCATCAAATCCGTCGCCATCCACGTCACCCGACGAAAGGTTATGGTTTCCCTGCCCGTAGCATTCCTTGCCGCTCGTCGCCGAATTGTGGTACCAGCGCTGCGTCAGCGATTTTCCGTCCCAGTCGTAGGCCGTGAGCGCCATGCGCGTGTAATAGCCGCGCTGGAAAACCATGCTCGGTTTCTTGCCATCGAGATAGGCATTTGTCGCAAGGAAGCGGTCGACGCGGTTCCCGTAGCTGTCGCCCCAGTTCTTTACCGTACCGCGCCCTGGATTATAGGCGACGGTCGCCATTTCAAGTCCCGTTTCGCCGTTGAAAACCGTGAGGTATTCGTCACCGGTCAGAATGTATCCACTCGAATTGCGGTAATCGCTAGTATGTGCCGCATTGGCCGCTGCGCCCTTGCTCAGGTACTTTCCGCTGGCATCCTTCGTTCCCGGCGCAGTCTTTACGGCAAGTTCCGCCTTGCCGTCGCCATCGTAGTCACCCACGAGCATCTGCGTGTAGTGCGCCCCCGCACGGATGTTTACGCCTAGGTCGATGCGCCAAAGTTTTTTGCCGCTCATCTTGTAGCAGTCAATGATGACGTTGCCCGTCTTTCCCTTCTGGGAATTGTCCTTGGAATTGCTCGGATCCCACTTGAGAACCAACTCGAACTCGCCATCACCATCCACATCGCCCACGGCAATATCGTTGGGACTGTAGGTGTAGTCGCTACCGCCTGCAGGCCTGTCCAGGTTCACTGTCAAGAACTGCTCGCCCCACACGGGTACGGCATCGTCAGATGCAAGTTCCTTGCCGTTTATGACAGCCTTTACGGAATACCTGTTCGAGGTTGTCCCTTTCGCGTCGGTATAGTTGCTCGCCTGTGTCCCGCTGAGGCTCGCGATTTTCTCGCCATCGCGGTACAGGTTAAAGCCCGTCTCGGAGCCCTCGGTCCCAAGGACGCGCCAGCTGAGGAATATGCCCCCGCCGGTCTTAACCGCCACAAGCCCGCGGTTCAGCCATTCCATCTGGCGAGCCGCCTGCGACATGCACACTCCAAGTGCGAGCGAAAGCCCAAACATCCACAACTTTTTCATCATCCAATCCTTTTTTGGAATTACAGGCCCCCGCACCACCGGGAACCTGCACCTATAATATATCTCCGGCACTCCAAATAGTACCTTCACCACCACACTTCCGGTTGTCCATAGACAACGGCGGGAAATAATTTTCCATAATCTTTATAAAAAAAACGCCCCGACATTCGTCGGGACGCCTTGTTTGGTATTGAAAACTACTTTGCGAATGTCGGTTGAATTGCCTTGCGATTACCTGCACGCAACGCATTCACCGAGCGACCGTTCACGTAGAACAGGCGTCCCGGCTGCTGCATGTTCGGCCTGCGTTGCGGAAGCGGGCGCACAAACGTCGTCGAATCACCCGCAGAAATTTCCATAGAATCCGCAGTCGTATCGACCGGCGCAACCGACGTATCGACCGGAACGACAATCGGCGTTACAGCAGTATCCTTCGGTGTGGTATCGACCGGCGCTATAACAGGCGCCACATAGCCGTATTCGTACGCCCCCAAGTCCGGAGCCTTGCCCTCGTACTTGAGCCCCACATTTACGCCCTTGTCAATCATCTGGCTGTTCTTCGCAAGTTTCAGGAAGTCGATATCCGGAAGGCTACCGTCAGCCTGGCGCGGGCCGAAAGCACCACCGAGAGGCCCGAGTTCCTTGCCTGTCACGGTCATGCTCGGATCAGACACGCTCACGAAATCCGATTCCTTCGGGGTAATGTTCAGGTTCCAGGTATTGTATTCGCCCGCCGCATATTCACCGCCAATGTAGGCCGTCTTGTTTGGGAAGGCGATGTTGTTCTTCATCACGTGAGCCTTGCTCCCCTTGAGCACGACGCCGTCGGTGCGGTTGTCATTTGCATCCCAGGTACTCGCCCACATGTTGAACGCAGTACCGTTCATGTAGGCCGTATTGTTGAACCAGTCGTTACCGCCGCTGCTGTGGTTTGCGTAAAAACCCGACGCCTTGTTTTTCCAGGCGACGCAATTGCGGATGGTGTGGCGCACCCCCGTCTTGCTGCTCCCCGCCTTGAAGCCGTTGCCGTTGCCATCCTTCGGCTTGCCGGTACCGTAGTTGCTGTAGCCATGGCCCATCGCCCAGCTGTTTTCGATGACTACCGGAAATTCCTGGCTAATAAAATCCCAGCCATCGTCGCTGTTCCACCAAGCACGGCACCCGATGAACTTTGTCGTATCGCCACTAGTCTGATAATGCACGCCGAAGCCGTCGGCATTCTGTCCGTCTCCCTGGCGCCCGTTGGGGTCGTAGTTGTCGTGGCTGTCGCAATTCAAGAACAGGTGGCCGCCCGCACTCCCCGTGCCGCGTTCGTTCACGAAGAATCCCGAACCGCCGTTATGGTGGCTATCCATCAGTTCCAAGAAGATATGCTTGCTGCGTGAAATGTATACGCCCACATTCGATTCGCCCTTCATGGGAACGTTCTTGACTTCGAGCCCCTTCAGGTGCAGATACTGCGCCTGGATAAGGATACCCGAAGTGTACCTGATGTTGTTCGAACCGTCGGCAATCGGCATCTTGCTGAAGTCGATAATCGGCTTTTCGCCCGGGTACGCGAGGTAATGAATGCGCTTGTTGTCGCTTGAGCCGCTCTTGGTCAAGTGAATGCCCGCGAACATGTTGTCGTTTTTCACATAGTTCGTGTCCGTATGCAAGTAGGTTCCACCGCGAATCCAGACGGTATCGCCCGCGTTCACCACGGAATTCGCCTTGTTGAGGGTCGCGAAGGGGCTATCCTTCGTTCCCTTGTTCGTATTCTTTCCGTCGGGGGCCACGTAGTAGACCGCGCCGAAAGTTTCCGCTGCAGCCAAGGCAATCACGGCCGCACACAACACGCGCTTCATTTTCATAAACACCTCATCCCGTTACTTTGAATATATCTTAATTTTTGACGCATGGTTCTTCAAGGCACCCGCAGAACGCCCGTTCACCAGGAAGTTCCGGCCACCGTTACGGAGCGTATTGCTACGCACGGGAATCCTCTGGAGTACCGTCGTGCCGCTGTCGCCCACCACCGAGTCGCCGGGATTGACGGGGATTACCGCATTCTTATTCACGAACTCGATACGGTCGATATTCGGGCCGCCATCCTTCGTGAGCGAGGCGATAGTGATGGTGCTTGCACCCGCAGGCAACTTGAGCGTCACCACGCTAGAATCCCACGATTCCCAGGCACCCGTCGATTCGAAGTCCACCGATTCCACCTGCACCTTGCCATTCACCGCAACACTTACCGGGCGATTTGCCGTAGAGCCGTTCGCGAATACAATTTTCACGTTCTTGTCGCCCTCGCCTGCAGTAACCACAGAAAGCGTCACCGAGGAACCCACCTCGTTATCAAGGTTCGCATAGCCCTTGCCCGAAAAGCCCTCGTGCGTCGACTCGAGAACCGTCTTGTTGAACACGCCGTTTTCCGCTTCGTACTTGAGCGAATCCTTGCCCACGAACTTGAAGGTCGCGCCCAGGTTCACATCCTTGCCGAGACTTGCCACCGTGTATTCCTTGCCGTTACCCGTATTGTCGCCGGTCCACGCCACAAATTCCCAGCCCTCCTGCGGAACGGCCGTAAAGGTCACCTTGCTCCCTTCCGCAATTTCACTACCCTCGATGCTCTGCGCAATCGAGCCGCCGTAAGCGACAGTCGTCTTCACGTTGTACTTCTTTACGGCCTTGCCGACCTGCACCCAGTCCGGGAGCGTCGCGTTGTATTTTTTCGCAATATTGCGCAATTCCCTAAGGCGCGCGTTCGCCGTATATTTCTGGCCGTCGCGATCAAACATCGGCTTGTTGCTGTAGCGGGTCGGTTCCCACACGAAGGTTCCCCAGCCCAAGTCTCCGAATTCATAGAACACCGAGTTCACGAGGGCCGTACGTTCGCCCGTATATTCGCAGCTCAGCACCGCCTTCTTATTCTTGACCACGAGCCCGAACATATCGCGCCAATCCTGCCCGTTGTTCGTGGTGCCGTAGGTGGAACCGCAAATGGCATCGTAGTCGATATTCGCGTGAATCTTGCTGTACCAATCCGCGAAGCCCTTCTCGGGGCGCGGCTGGCCATGCTGCATCACAATCTTGATGGAAGGATCCGTCTCGCGCACCGCACGCACGCCCGAATTGATGATATTCGCGAAGTCCGCCGTCTTGCTCAGCGAAACGCCCGCCACCTTCGAGTTGATTTCGTTACCCACCTGCACCATGTCGGGGCGCAGCCCCGCCTTCATGAGCGCATCCATAGTTGTCTTCACGTGGTTATAGGCGAGCTTGCCCATCTCGGCATTGCTCTTGCCCGCCCACGAGGCCGGAACATTCTGGTGGCCGATGGAAGCCCACGTGTCGCTCATGTGGAAATCCAGGAAGAATCCCATGTTGTGCGCCTTGATGCGCTTCGCAAGCGCGATGGTATGCTCCAGGTCGCACCAGCACACGTTGGAATTTGCACCGGAGTAACTCTCCTTAGCGTAGCCGATGCACGAATTCACGAAGGTGCGCACGCGGATAAAGTTGATTCCATGATTCTGCAGGATATCAAAGAGGTCCTGCTGCTTGCCGTTATCGTAGTATTTCGCCCCCAAGGACTCGTCTTCGAGCACCCACGAGACATCGACACCCACGATATACGGGCGCGCAAGCGCCGCAACTGCCACGGCACCCAGAACCAGCGCCGTTTTCCTGATGATTTTTCCCAATCCAAACATCCGTCACTCCTTTGATTTTAGTTAACATTTTGTTGTACTATAAATTGTACTACAATTTTCTATAAATATAACTCTTTTTACTACAAAGCGTACTATATTTTTTGAGAAAATTTAAAATCGCCTTTTTCGAGCGAAAAACGGCGATATTTAACACGAAACAAGAATTTTCTCACCCGTAAACAAGTCCCAGCGCGATGGCGAGTAGGCCGAGCACCGCAATTTGCTTGACGATGGCGAAATTTTCACGGTCGAACACGCTTTACCTCAGCTCGATTTTCTGAATGCGGCCGCCGAGCCTTACCACGTATGCGCCGGGAGCAAGACTCTTCACCGCGACTTGCGCAGCGTGCCCGCGGGCAACTACCACGCCGTGCAGATTCATCAGGGCGTAATCCGCGGCCTGCGAGAATCGCAATCCATCCACGCGAGAAAAGCCGACAACCCGCGCATCGAATTTCTGGGGCGCTGCAACTAACGACGTGGTTTCTGCGGAACAGCTCGACACACCCTCGCTGGAAGAACTTTCGGCAACATCGGAACTGGAAGAACTATATGCAGATTCGTCGCCCATATATTCAAATTTGAACGACTGGTTCTGCGTCCCTGTCTGTTTCCACACGACAAGCGGCATTCCCGCCTCCGTAGAGATGTTCAGGACATCGCCCAGGTATTCACTTGCGGTATCCGCATACAGGCGGTAACCATCATCCACGTTAAAGTTCTCGATGACGATGCGGTTTTCGCTTTCGACGGTCCTTGCGGTATCAAGCAGGTTTCCCTTTCCGAACGAAAGGTACTTTCCCGTCTCGATATTCCTGAGCGTGTAGGTGTAACCGTCGATTCTTTTGAGCGCCCACAACTGCGATTCACTTTCTTCGGAATCCATCTGGATTACCGCGGAAGCTGCATCTTCGAGACTCAGGCCGCTGTGCCGCGCCTTGATGCGGTAAACGCCATCCTTGATCGGCGCGTGGTCTACCTTCTTTACGCCTGCGTCGGTCATGGTGATGTTCGCGATGGTCGAGTCGTTTTCGTAGTAGGCATAGTCCACGCACAGTGCACGGCGGAAACTGCCGCCAATCGCGCCCGTATGGTATATGTAATACCACTGGTTATGGAATTCGACGAACGCCTGGTGGCTCGTATTGGAATTCTTGTTGTAGCCGACAATGACCTTGGAATTGGATACGGGCCCCGTCGGGCTTTTCATCGTCGCCTGACCAATGCGTTCTTCCCAGCCGTAGGCATACGTCAAAAAGTAGTAGCCGTTCCTTTTATGAACGTACGGAGCCTCGGTAAAACTGGGCGGTGTCACGTTGAACATGTTGCCTTGCAGTTCGACCATGTTTTCCTTGAGCCTGTAGCCCATCACGGCGCCGTTGCCCCAATAAATATAAGCCTGTCCGTCGTCATCGATAAAGACGGTCGGGTCGATATCGTAATTCACGCCGCTATTCGCCGGAGTCATGTCGCTGGTAATGAGCGCCTTGCCGATGGCATCCTTGTACGGGCCGGCCGGATGGTCCGCAACCGCGACGCCAACCGCAAAGTCCCTACCGTCGTGCACGGTCACATACCAGTAGAACTTGCCGTTACGTTCGATAGTCTGGCTCGCCCAGGCGCTGCCACGCGCCCACTTGAACGACTTGATAGAAAGCACGGCCCCGCGATCCACCCAGGTATCCATATCTCCCGAAGAGAATATGTGCCAGTCGTTCATTATGTAGCCTTCGTGACCGGCGGGCGCCTCGTCATGTCCCGTGAAGATATACATGGTATCGTTGTGAACGAGCCCCGCGGGGTCTGCCGTGAACATTTTTGTGACAATGGGATTGCTCGCCGCAAACGCACCAACGGCTAGCGACAAGCCGACACCCACAAAGCCGCCCCGTAGGGCGTTTCCCAATCCATACATCCAAACACTCCTGTTTTTAGAATAAGTTAATTCCGCTAGAACATCACCCGATACGGAATCCGCCTGTCAAAACTGCGGCCCTTGAGGTCACGGTAACCCTTGCGAGCAGGCACCTGCATTCCCTGGCGAGCTGCGCGCGGAGCAATCGCGGTAGTTTCACTGCTGGAACTGCTCAACGCAACTTCGCTGCTCGAAGAATTTTCGGCGACAACAGAGCTGGAAGACTCCTTGATGCTAGAGGACGATTCCGGTTCAACAGCCGGCGGGGTCGCCTTCGCGAGTTTCACCTTCTGGTTGTCGGCACCGGTACGCACCCAGGTAATCACAGGCATGCCTGCGTCCTTCGAGACATTCAGCACATCGCCCACAAAGTCGCTGTCGTAATCGCCATACAGGTAGTAGCCCTTCGCGGCAGAGGCATTCTCGATGCGGATTTCGCAGGCAGTCGCCGATGTCTTGACGGTATCAAGCAGCGTCTTGGGCGGGCAATAGTAGCGGCCGGTGCCGTAATTCTTGAGCATGTAATGGCGGGCATTTTTCGCGCTACGTTCTACGATCCAGAACTGGTTTGCATCCTTTTCGCTTTCGGGGCGTTGCACCACGATTCCGTTTTCTTCGACCAGCGACAGGGCGCTGTGCGAAACAGTCAGGCGGTACGTGCCGTTTTCTACAAGCGCATTATTTACCTTGTCTACACCCGTGGTGGTGCGCTTGATTTTCTGGATATTCGCATTCTCGTCATAGTACAGGTAGTCGATATTCACGGAGCGGCGATAGGTCCAGCCACCCGGAGCATTCGCGCCGTGATACATGAAATACCAGTGCCCGAGATACTTAAAAATCGCCTGGTGGTTCGTCTCGGAATTGTCGAGTTTGTCGTTCAGCACGCCCTTCTGCGTCCACGGGCCATTTAGGCTCGTGGCCATGGAGTAGTTTGTCGTAGAAGGGTAGCCCGAGGCGTAACTGAAGTAGTAGTTGCCACGGTACTTGTGCATCCAGGGAGCTTCGAAGAAATCCTTAATCTTGATGTCTTCGGGCGTACTCGCGAGCTCAATCATGTTTTCCTTGAGCTTCACGCGACGCCCCGCATTCCACGAGCCCCAATACATCCAGATATCGTTCCCGTCGTAGAAAATCGCGGGGTCGATATTCAGCGCGACATCGTTCGTGGTGTTGTCGGTCACGAGCGCTTTGCCAATAGCATCTTTCCACGGGCCCGAGGGGTGATCGGCCACCGCGACACCAATCGCAAAACCTTCGTCTTGTTTGATGGTCGCATGATGCACCGCCACGTACCAGTAGAACTTGCCGTTACGGTATTCGCAATGGCCCGCGAAGGCGTTGCCGCTTGCCCACTTGAAGGTCCGCCACGAAAGTACCGCACCGTAGTCATGGTAGTTTTCCATGTCGTCGGTCACCAGCACGTGCCAGTCGTTCATCAAGAAGAACTTGTTGTTGTTCCCCTGAGCGCCCTGCTCGTCGTGGCCCGCAAAAATGAACAGGCTATCGTTGTGCACGAGCGCCGCGGCGTCGGCAGAGTAGAATTGAGTCGTAAGGGGGTTCGCCGCGAAACAGGCCGCAGCCAACAAAGAAAAAATTGCACCTAGTTTTTTCATATCAAGCCCCTAGAACATCACCCGATACGGAATCTGCTTGTCAAAACTACGGCCCTTGAGGTCGCGGTAGCCCTTGCGTGCAGGGGTCTGCACATCGTTGCGGATTACGCGCGGAGCAATCGCGGTCGTTCCGCTGCTGGAACTTTCCGGAGCAATCTCGCTGGAACTAGATGCAGGCGGAACCATGCTAGAACTAGATGCCGGCGGATTCACGCTAGAACTAGATACCGCCGGTTCAGCAATTTTTCCGAAGCGGATGTTGCCCACCAGCACTTCGCCGCTCATGCCGCTACCCGTGAGATAGAAGTCCTTGATGCCCGAAAGCTTCTTGGTGGCAGAGCAGTTCACTTCGGTCCAGGCGCCGCTTGCGCAGCTCGAAGGAACCGTGCACTTGGAAAGTTCCGTACCCGAGGCAGAACCCTCGCGAATGCTGAGCGTTCCGCCGCTGCACTGCTGCAGTTCGACCTTGACTTCGGTGCTCTTGATAGAATCCGTCACCACATTTTCGAAGATGGCGTAGCCGCCGTTCTTGACGGCAAGCTTGTCATCGTTCGTGAGGCGCACCTTGATGCCGTTATCGAATCCATTGCCCGGAATGGTATCGCGAATCACGCGCAAGAAGTCGATGCGGTCCAGTTCCGCAAAATTCTGGTCGGGCTCCACCTCGATAAAGTTGCCACCGCGCTTGAGCGTCGCCGGAATCATCGCGACAGAATTCTCGGGGAAGCTGCCCCAGGCAGCCGTCTTCGGGAGCTTTACCGTCTGCGCTTTGCCATTCACCGTTACTTTATGTGTAGCATCATTATCGCCGCCGTTCGCATAGCGGTAACGCATAATGTAGTCGCCCGCCTGCATAATGTTCATCGGCAAGCGAATCTTGGAACCTTTCGTATTGATGTAGCCCACGTATTCGCCGTTCGAGGCTTCCTTCGTGTAATTGAAGGTCAGGTCATCCGTCGCACCGCGTGTCATAATGCCGTGTTCCGCCTCGGCACTCAGGTAGCGCCCGAGGAAGGGTTGCCCCATTTCGGGCCAGTTGTCGTCGGTAAACACCAGGTCGCGAATATGGATGTGGTTGTACTTGTCGCCGGTCAGGTCGTAGTAATGATGCACAAAACGGATGCGGTTCAGGTCCTTGAAGGCTTCGCCGCCGCCCGGGCCCACATAACGGCTGTAACGCTGCATCAGGATGGTTCCGCCGCCCTTGTTGAGTTCCTTGCCGCTGCGGTCCTTGTAGGTT
The DNA here is from genome assembly GCF_002210295.1 of Fibrobacter sp. UWB5. Taxonomy (NCBI): domain Bacteria; kingdom Pseudomonadati; phylum Fibrobacterota; class Fibrobacteria; order Fibrobacterales; family Fibrobacteraceae; genus Fibrobacter; species Fibrobacter sp. UWB5. The sequence goes on from NZ_MWQH01000004.1 coordinate 47,437, forward strand.
CCGTTCACCTTGTCGGCGCGGCCCATGGCCGTCTTGTAGGTGGTCTGTTCGATTTCGTTACCTTGTTTGCAACATACGTCCCAGGCCGTGAACAAGAAATACTGCCCGCCGTGCTCGATGAGGCTCGGGCCTTCGATACCCGTACCGCCGCGCGTCGCAATCTGGTAGTTCGTCTTGTCATCGCTCGCCTGCTTGCCCGTCTTGGGGTCCAGCTTGATCAAGCGGATACCGCCCGCATTCCACGAACCGTACGTCATCCAGTACTGGCCATCGGGAGTCACCACCACGTCGGCATCAATCGCGTTGTAGTTGTTGCTATTCGTAGTACGCGTCACTTCGCCCTGGTCCGTCCAACCCTTCGCCGGATTCGAGAAATCTAGGTTCGCGTTCGTCGCAACACCGATGGCAGACGTGCGCTGGCCAAAAACGGAGCCGCAGTAGAACACGCCGTACTGGTTATTGAAATGGAACAGGTCCGGAGCCCAGATGCCGTCAGTCTTGCCGCCCACGGCGTTCTTGAGCCACTGCGGGCTGTCGTTGAAAATTTGCCCCTTCGCGCTCCACTTGACCATATCCGTCGAGGTCCACATCGCCAAGTTGTTATTCGTGGACATGAGGATGTAGCCGTTTTCGTCCCTGTACATCGAGGGATCGTGGCCCCCTTGACGCACGTCAGTCGCATACCACGACTGGGCGAACACCCCCTGGCCCGCAAAAGCAAGCGTGAAAATTGCCGCGGACACCACTCCGCGAGAATTCAATCCCATCACACCAAACATATTTATTTCCCTTTTTACTATAAGGTTTACTACTTTAAATATACGCTAGTTTTTATTAAAAGTCAATAGTTTTTACGTAATTTCAAACTAAATGATGCAATTTTTACAACATTTTACTTAAAAAAAGTCTACATTTCACAAAACAAGCCCCGAAAGGGGCCTTAAACACCCATTTATTCCTTTATAGCCGAATATTGCAGAGCGTAGAAGAGTCGCATCCAGTTGTTGGACTGTGTGCCGTCAAAGAAGAACACCTCGTCGATACCGCCGCGAAGCCCGCCGTAGCCGATCGAGGGGTTGAATGCAGCCGCAAAGCCCTCGCCCGAATCGAACTGCCTGGATTCCAGCAGCGTTCCGTCAATGAACGTGGTCACGCTATCGCCATGAATCTTGAACGAGTAGTTGTGCCAGGCTCCGTCGAGCACCCCGTTCGCACGACCCACGACCGTATTGTAGACACCCGTACGCGTATCGAGTCTGAGGTTCACCGCACCCGACGCTCCACGCTTCTGCAACGTGAAGCCCACGCTGTCCTTCTTGGCCGAAATAATTTGTGCGTACTCGCTCACCTGCATGGAATCGATATTGAACCAGATGGAAAGCCCCATGTAGTAGCCGTCTTCGGAGAAGGGCTTGAAATCGGGAATGTAGAACCAGTTGTCGGTAGAATCCACCCAGCGGGAATTGCCAAGCACGGACGCAAGCTCGTTGCCGGTAGCGAGCGCCGCCTCGGAAGGTTCGAACGAGTCGAAATGTTCCACATGGCGCGCAAGCGCGAGGTCAATCCGGTCACTGGACTGGCACGATTCTACGATGTCAAGGGAAATCGCGCCATTCCCGTCGAAGGCGACCTGCGGAAGCACACCCCAATAAACAGCGGAATCAGAAGTCTTTGCCGTGGGGACATCCGCAAGTTCGGCACGACTGAGGCGCACCATATTGCCGTCAGCATCCAGCAGGCAGGGATTTTTTACATCCGGGAGCCGAACCGCGAAGGGCATGCTTTCGAACACCTCGTCCGAACTGGCCAAATCCACAAAACCCTCAGGAAGCACGAGCGCGACAGCGCCCTTGAATTCCGCATCCAGCGCGCGGTCGATATTCGTGGAATTTTCCTCGACGTCCCAGGATACCGCCACGGAACGCACGTCACCTTCCAGAGGGTGCACCGAAACGGATTCATAATTGCCCACGGGCAGGCTGTCGAGCGACATCACGCCCGACGCGCACTCGATCAAGGTCGCCACGTGCCTGTAATCCACCGTATCTACATACAAAGTATCGCCTACGGTATCGGCACTCGCCTTGAACACCACGACAGTATCGCCCGCGACAACATCCAGATTTTCGGTAGAAACAAGAATCCGCGCAAGCCCCTTGTTGCCCGTATTCGTCTCAATCAAAATTCCCGCGGAATCCGTAGAAGACGTATTGCTGCAGCCCGCAAAGAAGGCAAGCGCACACACCGCGGCAAAAACGAACGCGAGTCGCCCCGAACCAAAGATATTCTTAAAGCATCCCATAAACACCTTCCTCCCTACGCCTCGCCCGTTCCGGACGGTTTATTGTTTTCGCGGATGTTGCTGAACACGTGCAGGTTCACATGCTCCACGACGGTTGGCGTCTCGTTGTCGGCCATCACGATCTGGCGCACCTGCGCCTTGAATTTTTCGGCGGCCTTCTCGACCTTCGCCTGCGCGGATTTCGACACCGCGAACGTGAACGTAGTCATGTCGCGGGATTCGCTCCCTTCGGATTCCAGCGCCTGCTTCGAAAGTTCCAGACACTGCTTCTGGAACTGGAGCACCATCTGGCTCTTGCTCTGCTGCACCGTGGCAAGGCTATCCTTCGTCGGTTTCCAGAACCCGCGTTCGTCCTTGCGCACGAGCGACATCTTTTTCATAAGCTCAAGGCTTGCCTTCAGGCGCTTCTCGGATACGGGCGGAAAAATCTTCGCCGCGAGTTCCGACACGTCATCACCCACATCCATCACCTCGAGAATCGCATAGACGGTACTGTTGTACCAATTTCCGAAAAACTCGTAGCTGTCCGGATCCACAATCGCCTGCGGGTTCTTGTTCAGGCGCATCATGGCATCGAACGCCGCCTCGCGCACCTGGGCAGTCTTCCCCTGGTCAAAATCGACCATCGCCTCGAAATACCTCGCCTCGTTCCCCTTGAGCCCGATGACGTTTATAAAACGCTCGCGCATGTTGTCGGTCACGCGCTTGCCCTGCACCACGTCGTTGAAATAGCTGCGGGTATTCGGGAGCCCCAGCAAGTTGCAGAACTCGGTACGCGAAAACGAAGGCTCCGCCGCCTGACGGCGTTCCTGGTATTCGGCCAGGAACTTGCGGAACTTGGTAAACTCGAAAATGTTTACGAAGGTATTCATGATATTAAATATACATAAAAATGTAGTACATGGTATAGTAAAAAGCAAAAATTTAATTCATAATCGAACACTTCATAGCAAAAAAAACATACTTTTTCCATTTTTTTCTTGCATTTTTAAAAATTTTATAGTACATTTTGTAGTACAAGTACAAACGCGTGTAAAAGGGATGGTTTTATGGAACAGCAAAAACAATTAGCAGGAATAGACACTGCGATCAAGGCCGCAACGATTCTCTCGGCGGTTGCACTTCTCGGGGCATTCACATTAGTTGACGCCGCCGAAAACTACAAGTTTGACTTCGGCGAGGGCCCGGTTGCCGCGGGCTACACGCAGGTCAAGGCCAACACCAAGTACAGCGACTCGCAGGGCTACGGTTTCGAAAGTGGGACGGTTTCTTCAGTAGATCGCCTGTGGGACGACGACCTCACCACGGATTTCCTGACGGCGAAAGGCGACATGGTTTTCTCGGTGGCGCTCCCGCAAGGCAATTACGAGGTGACATTCATTCTCGGTGACGGCGAAAACGAAAGCGAAACCACCGTATGGGCCGAAAACCGCAAGCTCATGCTCGACCGCATCACCCTCGCCGGCGGCGTGTTCAGCAGGCAGACCGTTTCGCTCAGGCGCATGGAAACAAGAAGCATGGACGGCTCGGTGACCATGAGTATCAAGGATCGCGAAAAGGATTACCGCACCTGGGACAAGAAGCTCACCTTCGTCATCAGCGGCAAGGCGCCCGCCGTCGCAGGAATCGAAATCAAGCGTAACGACAACGTGACCACGCTCTGGCTCTGCGGAAACTCCACCGTGGTCGACCAGATTACGGCTCCGTGGGCGGGCTGGGGCCAGATGGCCCCGGGATTTTTCAAATCCAGCCTTGCCATCGCGAACTACGCCGAATCGGGCCTTACCGCCAGCGGGTTCTACAGCATGAAGCGCCTCGCCAAGATTCTCTCCGAAGTCAAGAAGGGCGATTTTGTGACCGTGCAGTTCGCGCATAACGACCAGAAGAATCAAAACGACGTGAACAACTACGAAGCGACCCTCACCAAGTACGCAAACGAAATCAAAGCGAAGGGCGCCACGCCGCTGTTCGTGACATCCACCGCAAGGCAGAACGAGACCGACCCGAAAACAGCCGTGGGCGGGCTTCCCGAACGCATGCGCGCCCTCGGCAAAAAACTCGGCGTCACCGTACTCGACCTGAACCAGCACAGCATCACGCTCGGCAAGGCGCTCGGAGGCAACAAGGAAAAAATGTACATGTACACCGCGAGCGACAAGACGCACTTCTGCGAATACGGTGCCTACGAACTCGCCCGCGCGAACATCGAAGAAATCAAGGCGAAAGTGCCCGAACTCGCCAAGCACCTGCGCGATGACCACGAGGCTTTCGATTCCAGCAAGCCCGACCCGCTCGATATCCTTACGCAGGCAAAGACGCCCATCACCGATGGTGGCTTGATTCAGGTAGAGCCAGAGTCCAGCAGTTCCGAAAAGCCGGAATCTTCGTCAAGCGCAGAAATCGCCGGGCCACAGTCTTCCAGCGCAGCAGAAGGCATATCTTCCAGTGCGGAAGGAACCGAGGGCACCACCGCCGTCAAATCCTTGACACCGCGCAACGCAATTCGCGGCCATATCGATGGTAACACGCTCCGTCTCGAAAGCATCGACGGCGGCGCGCACAACATCAGCTTCTTCGACATGCAAGGCCACCGCATCGCGGAATTCCGCGCAGTGCAGGGGAGCGAACTCCACGTAACCCTACGGCAAGGCGCCTATCTCGTCAAGGTCGCGCAAGGCAACCGGACTCTCGGGATATTCAAGGCAGTAAGGCGATAACTCTCTCGAAGCAACACACCTCCAAAAAATCCCCGGCCACCTCGGCTGGGGATTTTGGATTGAACCGCACAACCCATTACACAACTTTTTACACGGAAACTCAACGGCACCTTGCCCAAAACCTTCTTTTTCGTGGAGAAATGGCTATATTGCGTAGCGAGGTGTAAAAATGGGACATGTTTGTAGACTGGCGAAAGGTGGGCTGTTTCTGGTTTTACTATCAATCTGCGCCTGCGGAGATTCCGTTTCCGAAGCACCAACCGGTACCGAAGTCGCAGCCACCGAAAGTACCACAAGCATTACGCCCGTCGATTTTCCGAACAGTTCATTTTTTAACAGTTCATCTTCTCTTTGGGCACCGCAAAGTTCTTCATCGTCTCAGGCGCAGCAAGGCTTTTCTTCGCCTCAAATGCAGCCGACATCGTCTTCACTATGGAATTCGCAGACATCGTCTTCTTCCGTCAAAAACATCCCCCTGCCGAACAACGGCATTCCCTACGTGCGAATCATCGCCACCGACAGTATCGACACGGAGTACGTCGCCTGCACTATCGAGATTGCAGGTAACGGTCAATACGAGGACATCACACCGGCAGGTGCAAGAATTCGCCAGCGCGGCAACTCCACAAGGCTCTGGTACGACAAGAAGCCGTACCGCATCAAGCTTGACAACAAGACAAGCTTTCTCGGGCTCCCCGCCAACAAGGACTGGGTGCTGCTCGCCAACTACCGCGACCAGAGCAAGTTCATGAACGCCATCGCGTTCGACATGGCACGCTATATGGGCAGTTTCCCGTTCGTGAACGCGAATCGCTTCGTGGAGGTCGAAATCAACGGGGATTACATGGGCATGTACCAGTTGACCGAACAGATCGAGAGGGCCACAAGCCGCGTAGACATCGACACAAGCGGTCTGCTGCTCAGCCTCGACATGGACGACGGTCCGGAACTTTCTCCCGACGCAGGCAACAACTTCTACAGCAAGGTATACGGGATGCCCGTCGCCGTAAAATACCCGAAAAACATTTCCGCAGAACGGCTCGAAGCCATCGCTGCCGACTTCGCCACCCTGGAACAGGCAATCGTAAGCGCCGATTACGATAACGTGCAGAAACTGATGGACATGGAAAGTTTCATCGACTTCATCCTGCTACAGGAAATCACGCGCAACGTGGAACTGGAAGCACCGCGAAGCATGTACCTCTACCGGGACGATACCGGGAAATACCACATGGGGCCCGTCTGGGATTTTGACGGAGGTTTCGGCTACGGCTGGGACGAGGATACCAAGGAGTACTTCACGAGCCAGAGTTGGATTCTCGGGACAGGCAACCCCTCGAAAAGCCCCTACAACTGCACTGCAGAAAGCAAGAACGACTGGGGAATGTGCAACGGCACAAACATGCGCTTCAACAATTACGACGGCAGGGCGGTTCCAGGTTTCTTCGCTAACATGTTCGCGAACGGCACGTTCCTCGCCGCATACAGGGCGCGCTGGGAATCGCACAAAACTGGAATCCTCGCAGAAGCCTTCGCAAAGCTCGACGCCTACGTTTCGCAGACCGCAATCGCTCTCGAAAACGACGCTACCCGCTGGCCGCCAATCCGCCGGTACGATACCGAAATCCAGACGCTAAAAAAATGGCTCGCCGAGCGAGCCGATAATTACAGCAGCGTGCTGATGCAATACTAGCCCCCTCCATGTAACATTCACCCCAAAAAGATTATATTAAAAATGGTTGTTTCCAAAAAGGGGTGTTTATCGCGCAGATGCTTGACGCGGGCATCTGGAACCAGAAAAACTCTCTGAACATCAGTGTTCCGCACGCTGGCAAGTATATCCTGCGCATCGGCAAGCTGAATCACTCCATTACAGTGAAATAAGCCTGCGCATTTCCTATGATCTGACACAAAAGCCTCCGGCGAAACTGCCGGAGGATCTTTGGTGTGAATAGCAGAGGAGCAAGCTATCTGGTAATATTGATCGGTCGTGCCTCGCGGTAGCTGCCGGTCGTCACCTTCACGATATAGGTCGCCATAGGCAAGCCATTCATATCAAACGCAAACGTATGCGCACCTGCGTTCTGCATGCCAACCACTTCCTGGGCAATCAAGGCTCCAAAGCCTGTAAACAGGCTGATTTTTACATTGTCGCGCTGCGGAAGCGTGTAGCGAACCTCGATCTGTCCGCGACGAAGCGCAAGGTCGATATGAGTCGAAATTCCCTCGAGTCCATACATCAACGCCGCTGTCGCCTCGCCACTCCCCTTTTCGTTGGTGATAGTCACATTTACCTTGAACAGCACCGATTTTCCGTTGTGCGAAAGCCCTTGCGTAAAGCTGTACTTTTCGCCGTCCTTCACGCGGTTCGGATAATGTCCGACGGCAAGCGTTCCCCTCGACAAGTCGGCTTCGCTGAACACGTAGGCGGACTCACCCCATTCCACCACCTTGCCGTCTTTACCGAACCAGTGTCCCGGAGCGGTGGCGGTGCTGTTGGTAACAATGTTACCATCGCTTTCTTGCGCAAAGAAGGAAGCCTGGGAAAGAGTCGCTGCGGTAAGTCCAAGCTTTTGAGCGATTTCGTTCACATCAAATTTTGCCGCGACCGTCGCATAATTGTCGTCAATCGGAAGCGTCACCGAGATGGAATATGTCGTGGCTCCGTCCAAGACAATCTTTTCGGAGCTGCTGGAAGCCACCACGCTGCTGGAACTTGCGGGAGCGACAGAGCTGCTTGATGCCACAGAACTACTGGACACAACCGGGGTTTCGCCGATTTCGGGCCACTTGTAATCCAGTTTAAAGTCGTTGTAATACTTGACGTTTGCTGCACCCGCGCCACTTACGCCCGTTTCCAGTTTCAACTTATAATCGTAATGCAACTTGCGAATTCCCGTGTTGCCGGTGTACTGGTAATCGGTATTCACGATGACCGCGAAAACCATCGGCGTGCCGTTCGTCGAAGAAGGCGTCTTGTCTAGGCGAAGCGTTGCAGAGCCCTCGCCCGTAATGGGTTCGCTGTACACAGGTGTACCGTCAGTTGCGCGGTAGCACAGCAAGAAATTCATGTTACTGTTATTGGAATTCGCGCCGTTCGGGTAGAAACTCACCGTCACTTCTTTAGCGCCGCTTTGTACCTTCAGCGGCACCACGTTCGAGCCAGACCAACCCGGAGTTGTTTCCTGATTCGGAACAAGGTAGCCGTTGCTTTCCGTCACCGTCTGGTAGGGCGTCATGGTCCAGGTGTAGCTTTTCCTGTTATTGTCCCACATGTCCTGTTCCCAGTAGGTGTCGCTTCCAAAATGCTGGTTCAGCAAATTCTTGATTTCGCCGGACCATTTTTTCATGTCAAGCATCGCAAGCCTTGCGCGGAATTCGGTAATGAGCCTGCGCACGCCCGCATCGCCAAGGCCCTTGTCGAGGCCGTAGGTCTCGAGCAGGTATTTGGTCTTGCCGTAAGCGTTTCCGTAAATCCAGCGAACAGCCCCCGTACCAATCCACGTGCCGATAAACGTCGGGAAGATATTACTGTACTGCGAGCCACCCAGCAGGTAACGCTGATTCTTACCGGTCACGCCACCGCCATCGGCGCCGCCACCAGGGCCACCGAAAGTGCCGTCAATCAGCCAGCCCGAATAGGTTTCAATAGGCATAAACGGCGCAATAACCGTCGCCGCATTCAGAAATCCCATACCGCTGTATACACCTTCGCGGTGGCTGAACATATCCTGCTGAATCCAGGTGTTACCCGCTTCCTGGAACCAGTGTGCATCCTTTGCGCCAGGGTAGCCGTTCGTCATCGAGTGAATTCCTTCGTGAATCATCGCATCCATCTGCGCCACACGATCGCGATAGGGGCAACTCGTATTGAAACTGTATAGCGGATAGAACGAGGCCGCCACGGCCGTGTAGCCCGCCACCCACGACTGCCAACCACCCGTGGTGTCCGTCTTCGCACCACCGGCACAAGTGCCCGAACCGTAATAGTAAATGGCACTGTATTGGCCTTCTTGCGCCTGGGCATCCGGCGCCCAGCCCATTTCATTGTACAGGTACTCGAAATCGGTATCGTACTTCTTGAGGATCGAATCAATCGTCACGTCGGTAATGCGGCTGTCGCGATCCTTGCCCCAATAAAACGCCCACCATTTACCGGCCTTCTTTCCGGTAACGCCCGAACAATTGTTATTGAACTTGGTCGGCGGCTGAATGTCGCCCAGATTAGACTTTGTGTCGTAATCCAGGTCGCTGCGGTAACCGGGCCATGTGTAAGCATCACCCGACGCCGCGTATGTGTGAACACCTAGGGCAGCCGACAAAACGGCGCCCGGAATCAATCCCAAACAACTTTTTCGCATAACACACTCCAACTTTTATGCTGACATAAAAAATACTCCCTAGCTGGCCAAGGAGTATTGAAATTTTTATTTACGCGTTGTCTAAGGACAACGATTGCTCCACTACCTTAAAGACGAGAGCATTTTCCTCGGGACTGGAATATTAATGTTTGGTGAAGCCCTCGCACAATGTAGTGGCCTTGCGGGAGGCTAGACTTCAATTGTTCCCATTCGCTGTAAAAGCCCTGCTTGATCAGTTTTCCTGTCAAGGAGAAAATTTGCACCTTGGTCATAGGCGAAATGGTGAACTCGACATCGGTTGCAATCAACCGCGTTGTGTTTTCGGAGCTACTTGAAGAACTCGTAACGCTACTAGAACTTACTTCGGCGACAGAACTTGAGCTAACAATCACCGGGTCGATTTTCGTTCCTTTTTCATATTCGCTGATATCAATTTTACCAATGCCAGAATAATTTGTCACCAAGCCCTTCACATCGCCTACGGGATCTGCACTATAGCTGTAGACGCTCTTGGGATTGAAAGTTCCCTTAGGGATTTCCGTATCGTAAGTGACCCATGCGGTATCCTTGGAAGTAAGCGAAGTTCCGGGATTTACGGAAATCTTCATTTTTTTGCTGTTACAGCCACTACTCTGGAAGTTGGCGCAGCCTTCGTAATAGTTTCCAACAATGGTAGCCACGCCATCATCGCCAGCGAAAATCGCCTTGCTGAGGCCCGCATAGTGATTATTTTCAAAGTAGTCGTCAGAACCATAGCGAACATTCGGGCCGTTGCCTGTTCCCTGACCGAGAACATAGTTGTTATAAAGGTGAATTTTAGTATGGCGCATCATGGGAGTACGCGCATCCAGGTCCTTATAAAAGTTATGGTGGATAGTTATTTCATGACGAAGACTATCTCCGTTGCTATTGCCAATGAGGCTTCCCTTATGATGGTTGTGGAAATAATTCCAGCTAAAAGTCGCATTGTAAATGTTGTTCTTGGCATCCAGCAGACCATCGTAGCGGTCCTTGTTGCTGGTGTAGGCATTATAGAATTCGCAGTGATCGATCCAAATGTTATGGCTTCCCTGCTTATTCTTGTCAGCCCAGTTAGTGGCAGCAGAGTCCGCAGAAATCGCGATGCAGTCCGGGTCATTGAGGACAACTTCTGCCCCATTGCGGAAAGCGATCACCTTGTTTTCGTCGGTCTTGCTAATGGGAACATCGCTCATGGTGAACTTGATGTTACGAATAATGATGTTATGTTTATTCTGAATCATCAGGCCCACTCGATTAAGGAACGCCGATTCGCCTTTACCGATGATCGTCTTGTTATTGCCGACCAAGACCAATTCGCCATAAGTCGTTGCCGTACCCGAAGAGGCCACATGGCCATTTTCATCGATAAACGTCTTGATACCGGTATTGATTTCACCCTTCACGATAATGACGTAAGGAGTTTCCAAATCTTCGGCGTACTGCTTAAATTCTGCAAAGTTGGAGACTTCCACAACCTTGCCCCCGTTACCGCCGGTAGTGCCCCCTTCCAAAGTGGCATACCCCACCATATCGAAGTTAGGGGTAGCCGCAAAGAGCCCCACATTCATCAAGAGAATTGCCAAATATTTTGCTTTCATTTTTCCACCTCTTTATTAAAACCAACTGACGCTCCAACGGAAAGGTTCCGCGGATTTTACCGAACGCCCCAATGCATTGAACCTCGGAGCATCTTTACGCCTGTCAGCAGGGGCCACCCTGCGGCGAATAACAGTCGTTGTAGCACTGCTAGAAGACACTTCCGAAGAACTGGATTCTGCTGCAATTTCGCCATATTCGTAAGGTCCAAGATCCGGTGCCGAGCCAACATAATCAAAGCCAATTTCCGTCCCCTTGTCAATCAAGACGCTCCCTTTTTTCAGGCGGAACAACTTTGTGTACGGGAGCAGTCCATCCGCATTTCGGGCAATCGTCGCAAGGCTCGTGTCCAACGACTCAAAGTCATCGTCACTCACAGTCACCGAAATGCTCCAGGAATTCGTTTTCTGTTCGCTAGACGAACCAAAAGAGTCGGCATTTTTGCCCTTATAAGAGATATTGTTCCGCAGGTGATGCTTTTGCCCCGCATTCAGCGCCCCACCCATTCCATAATTGGCGGCACCACTGCTTCCGTTGCGGTAAGCAAGGCTCTGTTCCACCGTAATGCCACCCGTATTGTTGTTCTGGTCAAAGCCCTTTACCGGATTGTCAAACGCAATACAACGCGTGCAACGGTGATTCGCCTGGGCTTTATTGCCGCCCATCTTAAAGCCATTGCCGTTTCCATCAAAGAGCTCGGCCGCATAGCCAAAAACATTGACCCCATTCCGGAACGCCCAGGAATCATAGACAATGACACTGTCGGGTGAATCAAAAAAGTCAAAACCGTCGTCGGAATTTTCCCAAGCACGGCAGTTGATGAACACATTTCCTGCTCCCTGAGTCTGCTTGCTCGCAAAGCCGTCAGCCATGCCGCCCTTTTTCTTGGGGTCATAATTACGGTACGCATCTACGTTGACCACCAGCGTATGATTCCCGCCCTTGTTAATTTCCAAACCGGAATTGCGGTTTTCGAAAAACGACATGTTGTAGAACTTGTTGTACGACCCTGTCACATAGGCTCCCTGGTATCCCGCACGGGTAATGGCGAGACCGTGCAGTTCGTAATAACTGCCGGTCATGCTCAGCCCCACGCCCTTGTCGACATAGGTGAGTTCCGGGAACTGGAAGTCTATCACGGCAGTCGCATGGCCCGCCGCATAGAACACAATGGGCTTGTCCGCCATTCCTGACTTAGAAAGTGTAATCGTATTCGCCTGACCCTCTGTATAGGGCACCTGGTATGTTCCCGCTTCAAAAAAGACGGTATCTCCGGCGGAGGCCTTAGTCATGGCCGAAATAAAATCGTCGCCAGGCTTTACATGGGTATTCCCGGCAAGCGCCAAAACGGCAAAAGCTGCCGTCAAAATTTCCACCAAGCGGATATTCTTCAAATAATTCATCCCAAGTACATCCTTTGATATTCCGACAAACATTCATTCCTGTTCTCAAAAATGTTCTCAAAATATCAAAACAGAATATAAGTTATTCTTTTCGCAAAGTCAATAGATACAGCGATTTTTTTGCAAAAATGTTCTCATTTTTACAAAAAAATAATTATTTATGGATTACGCCTAGCGGGCCGAAAGGGCTGGCCAGTAATTTTCGGGACGCTGGTTCAGGTAAGTGAGCCGCGTCCAGGCGTCGTCGCGGAAGCAGCCTCCCAGCATGAGTTCGTCAATCGTACCGGTAAAGCTACCCACTTTGAAGTCGGCCAGTTCACGGACGCCCGTCCAAGCGATTTGTTCTGGCTCCGTTTCAATCTTGCGGTCGTTCACGTAGAAATTGGACTGCGAAGTCGTGTGGCGGCTGAAGGCAACATAGACCCACTCGCCCGCCTTAATATCAGACGTTCCAGACACCCAGGCGTATTTTATTGAATCGGAACTCGTATCGGGAATCCAGAGGTCAACCACAAAGCCCTTCTCCGGATCATAGCGCAACGCATATTCCTTGGACTTTTCAAAGATGGTCTGTTTTTCTTCGAGATTGTCAAGTTTTACCCACACCGAGAAGCAGAAATATCCGCTGCCGTCATAATTCAAGTTCACCTTGCGCGATGAATCAGCCGCACTCGAATTCTCGGCAACAATAGCGTCGCCGTCATCAAGTTTTGCGCCCTTGCCCACAACACCGTCGGCAGCCACGGCCCCTGTCGGCAGACCTTCGAAGTAGCCCTTTTCCGCTCCATCGTCCACAGGTGCAAGGCCGCTATCGAAATGCCACACCAGAGAATAGCTGCGGTTCGTGGGGAACACATCCTTTGCGTACGCGGGGTTCATGGTGTTGTCAAAATGGAGTTCCAGGGAATCTGAAACATTCAGCGAATCGACACTCACCCAGAACACGGCCTCCTTGGCAGAAGCGTCAAAGTAAGTCTGCGTAATGGGGAGTTTCTTGCTGCGTTTTCCGTCCTGCGAAATGCGCACGGCCTCCCAACGGCCGTTCACCACCTCCGCGGAATCGAAGGTAATTTCCTTATCCGTCAAGCGTATGGCCAGCGGGAAATCGCTCACGACGGTGCCGAGCGAATCGATTCCTTCGGGGAGCGCGAGCGGAGCTTTCAATGTGTACGTCACCGAATCGCCCCAGACTGTAGTCTCTTCAGGCTTTACGGAAACATCCTTAAATCCAAACGGGCTCATGCCATCCATGTAAACAATAAGTTCAAACGTGTCTGCCGGGAGGCTATCGACCACGATTTTCCCGTTCTGTACAGAAACCCTTCTGCGAATGGTCGTCCCGATAACGATGGCTTCGCCACCCTGGTTTTCGCGGAACGCGCCCGATACGAGAAACTTGACCGTTCCGGAATTACGCAAGGTGTCATTTACAGCAAGGGGCTCGTCCTCTTCGGCACTCAGGTCCTGCACTAGAAGCATCTGGCCGGATTCCTGGTGGAAAGCCTCCAAGGAGAAACTGCCCGACGGAATGGTGTCAAATTCATAGTTTCCGTTTTCATCCGTTTCGGTTTCGAACGCAGAAGGCAGGACTTGGTCAGCCTCGCTTGCAGCAACGATGTTGTAGTCGCCCGGCACACACTGAACTTTCGTACGGGCGGCAGGCTTACCATTGTCAAGCACCAAGATACCCGCGAGTTCCGGGGAACCCGTTTCGGCACTATTGCCCGCCACACGGCTGTCCGAAGAACAACCCACAAAAAGGGCAACGAAACCCGCTAAAAAGTATTTCAAAGTATCCATCACCACTAATATAAATATAGTTTCGTCAAAAAGGAAAACAAATATTCCCTATTATAACGCGTTGTTTCTAGACAACGGGAAAATACCGCCCCCCCCCCTCTACTCAGACATTTTTCTTACATTTAGGGTATGGGCGAAAAGAAACCGACAAAAAGAATCTTCGAATACCTGGATTACCGGGAATTTTTGAAAGATTACTACAACGCAAAGAAAGAGGCGAACCCCGCCTTTTCGCTCCGCGTGTTTTCGGACAAGATCGGTTTCAAGGCCAAGGACTTTATTAGCCGCGTCATGAACGGCGACAAAAACCTTTCGAGCCAAAGCATTCCCAAAGTGGCTTCGGGACTCCGCCTCGGCAAGCACGAAACCGAATTTTTCGTAGCGCTTGTCAAGTTCAACCAGGCCGAAACCACCGACGAACGCAACGCCGCCTTCGAGCAAATGCAGGCCGTACTCAAAGTCGTACGATTCGCCGAAAAGCAGCACCTGCTCGGGCATGCTCAGTACATGGTATATTCCGACTGGCGGCATCTCACGATCCGCAGCCTTATCGGCATGTTCGGTTTCGACGGCGACTACGAGGCGCTCGCCAAGCGGGTTCACCCGCCCATTACTGTCGAACAGGCAAAACAGTCCGTAAAGCTACTCGAAGAATGTCAACTCATCAAGAAAGATGAATCGGGCAAGTACGTGCTGACCGAAAGCGCCATTACCACCGGCGATCGCACCTCGAAACTCGCACTCCGCGGCTATCACCAGAATTGCCTAAAGCTCGCAGCTGATTCCATCGACCGCGACGCTCCGGGCACACGCCATGTTTCGGGCCTTACGCTTGGAATCAGCCAAGAAGGCTACGAACGCATTGTAGAGCGAATCAACGCCTTCCGTAAAGAAATCGCGCTCCTCGCCGAAGAAGACGAAGGGAGCGATAAAGTTTTCCAGCTAGAATTCGCGCTGTTCCCCGTCGGCGGAAAAGGCAGCGAGAAATAGACCGCCGCGCGACACTTGGCGGCGCTCGTAATCAAGCATTTAAAGATTGATTTTCTTGACAGCAATTACCTTGCTGCCTACCGTCAGGCGTACCACGAATGCGCCACGGCTCACGTTGCCAAGGTCAAGCGTCGTCGCATTTCCCGCAAACGATTCTGCGTGCAACAAGTGACCCTGCATATCGAACAGGCGAAGCGTCTTTGCACCCGGCACATCAGCAAGCACATGGAGCATGCGGCCTTCCAGCGAGTAATGCACCTGCGGCACAGTGGCGCCGGCATCGACGATACTCATAAACGCAGACGAACTGGATTCCGGCGCAACACTTGAAGAAGATCCCGCGACCGCCTGGCTGGAGCTAGAAACGACGCTGCTCGACGAATTCTGCTCACTGCTGGAGCTACGTACGCTGCTAGAACTTCTGGCCGAACTGCTGGAACTTCTCGCAATGCTACTGGAGCTCGCCACACTGCTGGAGCTTTTGGCGATACTGCTAGAACTAGCAATGCTGCTGGAACTGGCGACAGAGGAACTCGATTCTTCGGGGCAAGCCGAAAGCGACATCCCCTGCGACGTAGTAAAGCAAGCCCTATCATTACCGTCGAGTACAATATTGTAAATACCCGGTACAGAGGCCTTGCCATTCTTGTTCACGTACGAGAAATCCGCGTAATAACCTTTGGCACCTTGCACCGCCACAATCGCCACTCGTTGGTGATTAATGTCTCCATTTGCGTTATTGTTCGTCACGCAAGTTTTCTGGTCAAAATCAATATACCACACGTACACGCCGTTGGCACTGGAGCGAGCGCCCCAACCCAAGGAATTCTTGATATACGAATCATACGATTCCGCAGGGCGATACTCCACAATATAGTATTCATCGTTTTGGTTCGGGTTCGTAACGGAGTACGCCTGCAACTGACTCAATTTCTTGAGCGAATACGTTTTGTCGGCTTCAAGTTCTTTCAGCTTCAGCCAGCCCATAATTTCTTTTTCGTAGGCGGAATAGCCCATGGGCGCGTTGCCCTCGTTAAACGTAGAGCCATTGTACATTCCCAGCGACATAATGTCATAGACACTCGGGCCATCAACCTGATTGCCGTTCGCATCCTTGCCATAATGGTCATTCAAGCCCATCACATGGCTGAATTCATGGGCAAACGTTCCCAACTTGTTGATTTTGGAGTTTCTGGAACCGTCTGCATACTGGGCGATAAACAAATACTTGTCAAAAGTGTAGCCGCCCGTTTTATACGGCGAAGGGAACCAACCCGAAGAAGATCCGTTCGACTGCATCCAGAACTGGTGTCCCCAGAACAGACCGCTCTGCTTAAGGGCATCTTCTTCCATGCCCGGGAACAAGAAGATAAAGCCATCGACACTGGTACCGCTGAAGCAATACTTGGCCGCATTAGCCTGGAAATCGGCACGTTTTGCCAACTCCGTAAGGCCCTCGGCAGTAAATTGGCCTTCCTTAAAATTGTCGCCGGTGCCATAGTCCGTCAACGCCTTGTTGAGCTTGATCGGGTACACGTCGAAATGCGGTGAGAACAGGCTGTCGGACACATACAAGAAGTAGTCGCGCAGGCTTCCGATATTGTTGTTGACGTTGTAGCCCGGCTTGTTCAAGAAATCATAGAACGCAGCCGAATCGCCATGATTTTTATCGGACGTGCCAATCAGAAGTACCGGGAACCAGCGCTCCCCAGTCGTCCACTTTTCAGAAACCGGGCGGCGGAGCATCATGGCAGATACGCCATCTTGGTTGTAGGCCATTACGGGCGTATGAGTAAAAGCCGGTTCGCTGTTCAGTCCTTCTTCATCGGGAAATCGGCCCCCATTCAGTTCTTGGTGCTTTTGACGAACCGCCTCCTGATTCAACTCGTTCAAGAAAGATTTTTCTTCGGCGGTACGGTCTGCCGGATTCTTCGCGATAAACTTGCTCGGAGTACCGTCTTCGCCCACATACACGTAACTGCCGTTGCCATCACCCGTTACAAGGAACCCGTCAGAGGTTTCTGTAAAGAAGTAATGTTCGTCACCGAAATGACGAATCGAAACGGAGCTACCGTCCTTGTTGGAAATAGTCTGAAAACCCGGAGCGGCCGGACGTGCACCCACCTGCGAAACAAGGGTACATACCGCCGCCATCATGCATATAGAAAACACCTTTTTCATATCCCAAAATCCTCTTCTATAAAATAACCCTTTTTTCCCGAAATATTCCAACTTGGTGTAGTAAAAATGTGTTAGCAACGTGTAATAAAAGCTAAAAAACAGTTCAATTTTGCAAATTCGGTGTAAAAATTCCCGTTTTCGGGCGTTTTTCCGCCATTTTGTGAGCTGCGCAACATGTTCTCAAAAATTTTAAAAATTTTAATACAATTTTCCCGTAAAAAATCTATATTAAGACCGTGAATCGCTATTTAGATATATACCAGTTTACTCACTTCCGCAAGTTCTTGGAAGAATACCAGGTCGCCCGCGCCAAAGAGGAACCCGGTTTTACCCGTACCGAAATTTGCAACCTGCTCGGCCTCGAAAAAAGCCGCAGCTACTTTGCAGACGTCGTCAGGGGCAAAAAGGTCAGCCCCCGCATGGTACAGAAGTTCATCGAAATCCTGGAACTCGACAAAAAAGAAGCCAAGTATTTTGAAACCCTGGTCGAACTGGACCAGGCCAAAAACGAATCTATCCGTAACGCCGCGATGCAGGAACTGCTGAAGCAGCACCCGAATCCGCAGCACATTATGAACGAGGACGCCTACGAGTACTACAGTCACTGGTACAACAGCGCCCTTTTCGCCATATTAGACGCCATGGACGTGGACGACGACTTGGCTCCGGTTCAAAAGCGGATATTCCCCAAGGTTCCGCTCGGCAAGCTGAAAGATTCGCTCGCCCTGCTCGAAAGGCTGGGACTCGCCCGTAAGAACGAAAATGGATTCTGGAAACCCACTAAAGAAAGCATCAGCAGCGGTCCGTACAACAACGCCGACCTGATCAAGCAATACCAGTTACAGTGCTTTGAACTTTCGAAACAGGCGCTCATGACACCCCCCAAGAAACCTACCGTCATGAGCACCCTCACCTTCAGCATTTCGAGCGAGGCTTACAAGAAACTCGAAGCGGAGCTGCAGGAATTCAAAAACAAGGCAAGGCAGATTATTTCGCAAGACAAGGAACAAGCCGATGGCGTGTACCAAATGAACATCCACCTGTTCTCAAATTTGGACTAGCCATTAACGTTAGGGATGTAAAATGAAAAAAGAACAAATTAAATCGTATTTGTCCCTTGTCGTTGCGGCAATGTTGTCTCAGGTTGTGGCATGCAGCCCGCCCAATGACGCCCACGAATCGAACCACGCCGGCGTGCTCACCGAAACCGAATCGGGGCACACCGTGGCTTTTACCCTCCACTCCTACGTCGACGAATACAACCCCAAACAGTCGGCCAAGGTCAATTTCGCACTGACCAAAATCGTAGACGGCAAGACAAAATTGTTGGATTCCGCCACCGTCAAATACGGGGACTACGCCGTATTCGAAGACATAACGGGCGCTTACAGCGTCGTTGCGACCGCAACAGGACTGAACGGCGAAAAAGACACGCTCTACGGCGTCGATGTCTTGAAGCGGAACGATGTGGACACGGTCTACGTCCGCGTGCAGGAACCTGCCACCCTGAAGATTTCGACCTCTTACACCGAAACCGTCAAGAGCAGCCACGGCGAAGAAACGCAAGAAATTTTCTCTGAAGGCTCAACCCTTTGCATTACGGGAACCCTCACTTGCAAGAAGATTTCCAAGGACGACATCAAACGCGGTTACGCCATCGTCAAGAACATTCCGCTTTTTGACAACGAAGAATACGTCAAGCAAATTGAAATTCAAAGCGGCAAGGAACTCCGCACGCTGGGCGTCGAATGGAATTTCAGCGCCGGCGACACCCTGTACGCAAGCGAATCCGTGATTGCAGAAAAGAGATGGCTCGATTTCGATTTCGAGCTCCCGGAATCGGACATGTACGACACGATAGGCGGTGCCGTGATCGATTCGCTGATCGTCCCGGTCAAGATTGCCGATGACGATTTCTACCATTACAATTGGAAAGCAGATTTCTTCCTAGACCAACTCGGCAACGTCATCTCCACTTCTTCGAAGAAAAAAGACTTGCTCAACGATACGACTCTATACTGGATTGTCGTACCCAAGATGGATCCGACCGCGAAGTTGACGTTAGCAAGCGGAGAATTAAAGGACTCCTATACATACAATCGTCTCAGAGCCTACTGGCCCGAAGTAGAAAAGGACACTCTTTGGCGTTGGATTGAAGTGTTCGAAGATTCCAGCTTCGCCATCAGTTTCTGGCTTGAACTGGACAGCCTTGCCGACAGCACCGTCCTGCTGGGCAACTGCGATAGCCTGGGCTTCGAAATCCGCCGTTGCCAGAAGGATTCTTCCGCCATCTGCACTAGAATCTATAATGGCATCGACACCGCCTCTACCGATTCTATCGAATACGGCAAGGCAAGCATTCTTGACGGCAAGCGCCACCACTACTCGCTCGCCATTCACAAGAAGCACTTGACGATTGCGGTAGACGGCGAGACCATCCGCGATACCGATTTGAAACTGTCCGAAGAATTCTACAACGTCGAAGGAATCCGCGCTACCCCCGGTCTTGCGCACGAGATTCTGCTCTATTCCTTCGGAGACTTCATTCGCTACCCGGGCGACAGAAGCTGGACGCGCCTAAAAGCCTGGCTCTACGCCTTCTACGAAATGCAGAAAGATATTTTCTAAAAGGATATTTAAACGAAATGCTCGCAAGTCCGCGAGCATTTTTCAATCAAACTAGCATTAGCTTTTACTCGCCCACAACGAGCTTTAAATAAAGTTCCTTCAGGGCGTCGCCCCACAGGTACATGAACGGGGCGGCCACAGCAAGGAACGGGCCAAAAGGAATCTGGCCAGCGCCTTCGTCTTCTTCGGCGGGGGCGTTCTTATTTTGCGAAGCCTTACTTTGAGCAGCCTTTTTCGCGGCGCGTTTTTCAGCAATCTTTGCATACGGCACCATGACTAGGATGCCGAGAATCGATGCCACCACCAAGACTTCGACAGCGCGGGTCACGCCCATGAGTGCACCGAAACCGGCCAGCAATTTGACATCGCCAAAGCCCATGGCAGCCTTGTTCAGCACCTTGGTCGCCACCCAGCCAAGCAGGTAAAGACCGCCACCGGCAACAACGGCGCCCACAATACTTTGCACCGGAGTCATGCCACCCGGAATAAAAGAAATGACAAGGCCAGCGACAATGCCGCCCACCGAAATGGAATCAGGAATTAATTTGTACTTAAAATCGACAGCGCTTACCGGGTAAATGCCAAGCAACAACCAGAACAGGGCGAGGGCATCGGCCCACACTTCGAGGCTTTGCACCGGAGCCGTAAAATCCGTAGTGAATCCGGTCGCCGCATACAGGGCAAGCGCCCCCAGCAAACCGCACAGAGATTCGCCAATCGGGTAAATAATGCTAATGGGCTGCTTGCAGCAGGCGCTCTTGCCGCGCAAAATGAGCCAGCCCACAATAGGCAAGTTATAATAAAGCGGAATGTGCTTTTTGCAAAGCGGGCAATGCGAAGGCGGGTTAATCAGAGAAATCCCGCGGGGCATGCGGTACACAATTACGTTATAAAAACTGCCAACACAGGCTCCCAGCACAAAAAATACGGCCAGACTGTACCAAAGAGGGATTTCTTCCATAAAACTAGCTCCATCGGTGTAAATTTTCACACACGCTTTTCAAATAAAAAAGATAGATTTAAAGTGTAAAAATTGTTTAGTATTTAATTGAGGATGTGCTATGCGTGTACCCCATTTTTTGTTGTTTACCCTCGGCCTTAGCGCTACGCTAGCCCTTTTCGGATGTTCCAGGGAGTCATCCGTCAAGGAAAACGTGAATTTGAAGAATAACCACTCCCGTGTATTCGCCTTTAACGAGCCAATCGAAGATGCCCAGGCATTCGCCGACTCCATGGCAAATGTCGCCACAAGCGAAGCGGACACCATTCCGGACACCCTGACGGTTACCGTGAACGACACCGTGTACCTGATCGGTCTTTTGCCCTACAACGTGGACAAGATATACAGGTTCCAATGGACACTCACCAAAAAGAACGGCAAGGACACCACCATTATCGGCGACAACGCCAAGCCGCAGGCATGGGCCTACGCAAAACCGGGTCTCTACGAGCCCAAGTTCGTCGCCTTTGACGGCAACAACGCAACCGATACCGCCGGTACCGCTACCCGCAAGTCATGGATCCGCGTCATCGACACCAAGCCGACCTTGGTTGTCCCCAAGGACACCCTCTGGACCAAGCACGATGGCGACATCACCTTTCCGATTTTAGCAAGCGATTCCTTCGGAACGATTGTAGATGTCATGATCAACCTGGACGCAAGCGGCAAGAAAGAATCCGCCAAGACCGTCAAGTACAAGAGGTACGAAGACAACGATTCGCTCTACCTGACAATCAAGAACGAAAACGCCAAGATGGATTCGCTTGGCAACCAGAAGATTTACGTGATCGTAAAAGACGACGATGGCAACGAAACCAAGGACAGCGTGAACTTGCACTTCAACCGCATTCCAAGGCTCAAGGTCATTTATCCGCAAGACGGCGCCCGCCACAACATTAACGACCGATTCTACTTCTACTACGAAGGCGAAGACGACGACAACCCGCAAGATTTGCAGTACTTTATTTACGCCCAGATTTCCAAGAACGGTCAGCCGCCGCAAAAGGCGTTCACCGACGAGGACTTGATTGCAAAGGCTTTCACCTCGAACATCTTTGAACCGATTGATGCCAACGGCAAGAACAATATCACTCTCATCAGTGATCCTGGCAAGGCCATGACGGGCCGCATATACTGGGACATGTACGCCACCGACGGCTATGACGTCGTGAGACTCACCCGTATTTCTACCGGCGAAAAGACAAGCCGTCCGTGGAACTTCTATATCGGCGACTTGAGCTCGACTCAGGGATCTTTCACCGGCGTCATCAAGTACCAGGGCCGTACGGTCCATTCCGGCATTCATATCGAATTCAACAACGGGAACAAGACCTTCGACGCTTACACCGACAGCAAGGGTAACTACACCGTTAAAGCTGATGCAGGCACCTACACTGCCACCGTCACTTCTGATTCGCTCAAGGAATACCAGGGTGCAACCATCAAGGACCTCTTTATTGAATCGGGCAGCCTGTTCCGCATGGACGAAATCGAATTGAAAGATACCGTACCGCCCATGCTTCTCGTGAAAAACATCGACACCCTGACAACTCGCGCCTTCAATCAGACGCTTTACGCCCGCGACCTAGGTGCCGGCATCGATTCAGTCAGCGCAAGCATCGATGGCAAGGTAGAGCGTTTAACATGCAGCATCGGCGAAGAAGGGGCCATTTACAACTGCGCCTTGAGCCTGAACAATCTGGTCGACGGTAACCATAAGTTCATTTACAGCGCCAAGGATAAAGCCGGCAACATCGAGAAACTGGAACAGACCATCACCATCATGGCAACCAAGATTTCTCTGAATGTTAACGGAGACAAGAACGCCCGTATTGGCGAAGACGAGGCCCTCACATTTACGGCGGAAATCAGCGATGCTATGCCCGCGCCCAAGAAAGTCGAATGGACTTGGGACATAGATGACACCAAGAAAACAAGCGACGTCGACGAAGACGGCAAGGCCACGATCACATACACTTACGACCAGCTCAAGGATTTAGCTGTCGCAGGTAGCGAATACCTGATGACCGTATCTTACACCGAGAACGGAGCTGACGTAAAAGCCCAGGTCAAGTTCGGTATCCGCGGAGACGACCCCACCATTATCTTTACGGAGCCCGCTTTCGACGACACCGTAAGCCTTAACGACCCCATCGCATTCAAGGTAAAAACCTACCCGGGCAAGGCCAGCACAAGCATGGTTGTCAAGTGGAACTGCTCCAACAGCGATAAACTGGCTGCCGGTTACACCTGCCCCGCAGACGATGTCTTAGAAGCAAACCTCGCCTACAATGCCGTAGGCACCTACACGATCACCGCAACCGTTACAGACCAAGACGGCAAATCCGGCACCGACTCCACCAAGATTATCGTGATTAGCGATCCGCCGACGATTGATGTTACCACCGAAAGCAAGACGAACGAATACAAGATTAACAGCGTCGTCACCGTGAAGGCATCGGCAAGCGACAAGTTCGGCACCATCAACAAGATTGAATGGGGCTGCAGCAACGGAATGGTCAGCTATGACTACAAGAAAGACATTGACCCGCCCACTGCATCGGTCAGCGACATCGCCCTCCAGTTAACACTTCCGGGCACCGAAGTCGACAACCACCGTTGCATCTTTAGGGCAACCGACGATGACGGCGAACGCGGTTTTGACACGCTTACCTTCAAGACTTTGCTCGACCCGCCCACCGTTCGCCTGAACACCAAGAAAGACACTGTCAAGATCAACAGTCAACAGACAATCAAGGCAAGTGCTAGCGACAAGCTCGGTTACATCGCTAAATACGAAGTGGCTTGTAACGACAACCTGTCCGCACTCAAGAACCCGGTGTGGGACGACATGGGCTCTGCCCAAACGGTAGTCGTCATGCCGCAGACTGCAATGAACGCATACTACTGCGTGGTCCAGGTTACCGATGATGACGGCAACACCGCTCGCGACACGGCCACTTACAAAGTCGTTGTCGGCATGCCGTCTGTCACCGCATACGTCAACTACAACAAGGTCACCATCAACGATGTCGTCGAGCTCAACGCACACGCTCAGGACTCTTTGGGCTCCCTTGTCAAATACGAATGGGGTTGTGGTTCCGCCTCGGCCGAAAACATCGGCTTTACGTACAGTTCCGCCACGTCGCCGCGTACGACCATGACCATGCCTTCCACCGCACAAAACGGCTACAAGTGCATTGCCCGCGTCACCGACGATGACGGCAACATCGCCAAGGATACGGTCAAGATTGACATCGTCCTTGCACCGCCGAGCATCGAAGTCACCAAGAAGAGCCTGACCGTTCGCGAAGGCTACAACATCACATTGAACGCCGACGCCTACGACGACAACAACCTGCCTTCAGACCCGGGAAGCATCGCCAAGCGCGAATGGAGCTGCGGCACGCCCGAACAGATTGCCAGCAAGTGGAAAACCGTCAGCGACTTTGACACCGTCTGGAAAGCGCCTGCCGCCGAAACGCAGTTCTACTGCGTTGCCCGCGCCACCGATAACGACGGCAACATGGTTTCCGACACCATGAAGATTACCTTCTCCACGGACATTCCGCTGATTCGCGTCAAGGAAGAACTCATCTATATTAACGAAGGCGACGGATTCACTCTCGACGCCACCGTAAACGACGTATGGCAAGGCATTGACTGGTTCACCTGGGAATGTAAGGACAAGGCCACCGGCAAGACTTTGGAATCCAAGGTCAGCAAATACGACTATGCCGCCAACGGAAAATCGTTCCGTATCAGCAAGGATTCGACTTACTCCGAAAAGGGTAAAGACATGAATTGTATCGTGTCTGCTCAGGAAACCAGCACCAAGGCCACCTTCAGCGACACAACCGTAGTCCTCTTGATGAAACATCATCCGGTAGGCGTCATTACCGCAGCAGATACCGTTTACCTGTGGAGTGGCGACGAAGCGGTCGATGACGAAGCCATCTACTTCTACACGCCGGAATGGAACGCCAAAAACTCCATCATGGGCGACCTCGGTAACGAAAACATGCAGGATTACTGGTGGAAATTCAGCAACGTCGACGGCAACTTCTATCAGGGCAAGAAAGACGGCGGCCTTGACACAAGCATCGCCGAATTCAACACGGCCTTCATCCGTAAAACGACCGAAGGCTCCATGACCATTTCTCTGGACTACCGCGACAGCACGTCTACAGCTCCGACGCATTCCTTCTTCAACAGGCACCGCGCCGAAGAAGTCAGCCGCAAGGTGTACTTCCGCAAGGCATGGCGTAATCAAGGTAAAGACACCGTGATTGCAAAGAGCACCTCGAATACGCCGTCGGTCATGACGCTTGTAAACGACGCACCTACCGTCGCCTACCATGATGACGCTGCCAAGAAGATTGTCGTCACTCAACTCCAGAACGACAATTGGAGCAATGTCGGTACCATCACCTTTACCCAACCGGTAGCTTCGATCCAGTTGGTGGCAGATGGCTCTACAATCTATGTCGGCGTACTTGATAGCGCAGGCAATTACAGCGTGTACAAGTCGTTCACCCAAATGGGCAACACTATTGAAGGCGTGACGCAGGCAAAGATTCTGGTGAAGAGCGGCGCCACAAACGCAGTGGTCATGTACCTCAAGAGTAACGCCGTTTATCTGGCAGAACTGAACGGCGGCACATGGAAAAACAATTCCACATTCAGCAGCCTCAAGAACCGATTTACCAGCGGCAATACCACGACTACAGTGAACTACCGTGAATTCAATGCTCTGTTCGCAAGCAACGGAAGCCTCGTCATTATCGCAGTCGACAACACCTCCGACTACACAGGATACAAGTTCATCTACAGCAGCAGTTACCAAAACACTCATGCCGCAAAAATGGACAAGCACATGAGCAAGATTGCACTCGCTGAAAAGTCGAACACCCTGTACCTTGGCTTTGCAAACCGCGATGTGGAAAACGGAAAATATGGTCCGTACCTGTACAAGGGAACGATTACCAACAACAACCTTACTATCGACAAGTCCGGAGTATACAGCAAGTCCATTCACGAAGGCTTGATTGCTTACAACATCAGTCTCGCCGTCTCCGGGAACACGCTGTATGCAGCCATGGACGATGCCGGACGTCCCAACCTGTCGCAGGTTCACGTGTACAGGCTCGAAGGCGGAAGTTGGCATCTGCATGGTGAAAACCAGCTGCCCTACTTCAGCTTTGTATTCTACAACAAGAACAAGTACTATCTGCGCGGTTCCTGCCCGACGATTGCAACAAACAGCAACGGAAAGGTTTACGTTTCGATGCTCGCCCGCGAAACCGCGTATGGTGAATCACACACAGCCAAAAACAACGGCCCGCTCGTCATGAAGTATGTGGCCGACAACTGGGAGATTAAATAATGAATATTGAAATTGCCTCTATTTGTGATGCTGCAACCGCCAACGGCGCTGGCGGACGCTTGAATATCCTTGGAGCTTTCGACCGTATTTTTGCGAACTTTCCGCTGGTGATTCCGCAGTGTTCCACGGCTTTCAGAATCCGTTACATGCGTAGCGAAGCGGGCATGCACGACCTGACGCTCGTATTCGAAGACGTTTGCGGCAAGCCGATCGTGCCGCCCATGCAGTCCAAGATTCCGCTGGAACCTGTGGCCCAGGGCTTTGACACCGCCGCGGTGAACATGGTCCTGAACTTGCAGCGTTTCCAGATCAAGCGCCCGGACAAGTACATCATCCGCTTGCTGGTCGATGGCGAAGAACTGGTTAGCCTGCCGCTGTATGCGCTCGAAGCACCGCAGCAGGGCGGCCCGGCTCCCGACGCCCCGATTGCCCAGGGCGAACAGGACTTGCCGAATTAGACGAGAGACGAAAGGACGCCGCTAAGCGGCTACAGACGAGAGACAGCGACACAGAATGCGGCACGCATCGGGGCTCCGATTGCAGCCGCGTCCAAGTCCACAAAATGAACCGTAACAGGTTCAACAGAATCCGGTTGCTCCACAAGCACCGGATTTTTTTGCATATCGCGCCTAAGAGTGCCCTCAAAGAATTCGCCGCCCACGCACTTGTAGAAGGCCTCTTTGCGGCTCCAGAGTTTAAAGAATTCCTGCATGGCGCACGCTTCATCGAGGCCCGCAAGCCACGTAGATTCCTCTTTGCTAAAGAATCTCTCTGCCAGGTGCAAACGTTTCGGCGAAAACTTTTCCAAGTCCACCCCGATCTTTAGGCGGCCACGAGAACCGCGCTCGCCATAGGCGCACACGCAGTAACCTTCGGAATGCGTCCAGTTCACGTCAAAGTCGAGTTTCGGGAACTCGGGGCGAGGATTCTCCTTGGATTCACATAGGTCGGTGGCACTCACGGGGCAGCCCGAATACTCCGACAGCAGGCCAAAAATCACCGCACGGTGGTCCGGCTTTTGGGCAAACCCAGCCAAGTGGACCACCCCCAGAGGAGATTCGACATCGAGCCTATGGATTTTATTTTCACTCATAATATGTTTAACCCAAAGATAATTTCTACTTTAGGGGCATGAATTTGACTTTCCACAAAAAAGCAGGCATCACCCTGGGTACAATCGCGCTTGCACTCACTGCATGCGGCGACATCAACAATAGCTGGGAAGTCAGAGGCGGCGGCTACCTCAAGTACACGCTCAACGGCGACGGTCCCTACACCATAGAACTCGACAAAAACGACGTCGAGCCCCCGTTCTACGTGAACAACAGCCACCACTACTTTTACTTTTGCACGCGAATCGAAGAAAGCAAGCAGGGCGACCAGCTTTCGCTCATGGTCAACAGCCCCCAGACCGGCAAGGAACTCACTCCGGTGGGCCGTGCAAGCCTGAACGGCCGTATGCAGAACGTTTCATGGCTCCGCGCCAATTTCGCGACAGAAGCCCCCCTTATCGTCGATAGCAGCACCATCAAGTTCGACGAAATCATCAAAGATTCCCTGTGGACAGCCGATTTGGACCTGTATTTCATGGATTGCCGCTCCGGAACCTGCAGCGACAGCCTCCCCCCGCTCCATTTGAGCGGCCGATTCCGCTACTGGGTACCCGATTCAGAACGTTAATCACCCCTTGACAACCTAATTTATATTTTCTATAATTGGTCTCACCTCGGTCGATTAGCTCAGTTGGTTAGAGCGCTACCTTGACATGGTAGAGGTCACAGATTCGAGTTCTGTATCGACCACTGAAAGAACCTCGCTTCTAGCGAGGCTTCTTTGTTTTCTAGACTTTTTTATTCATCTCTTTAAATTTAAAAGGGAGAAGGCTCTCCCTAATTACAGCCCCTGCTCGAGCCTGCTCCGCACACGAACATGGATTCGGCCTTCGGCCTCTAATGTTCGCTTAGCGGCCAGTCTCTCACCGGGTCTTCCATTACCCTTTCGCCTAAGGGCTCTGCCCTTAAAATCCTGTATAAAAAAACAAAAACCGCCTGAGAGGCGGTCTTTGTTCAGGAAGAAAAATCCTTTAATTACTTGGCGGCAGCAGCCGTATCAACGACTTCGACCTTAGCAGCGGCGGCGCTATCAACAGCGACGGCAACCGTAGAGTCTGCAGCGACTGCTGCAGCGCTGTCAGCAACAGCAGGAGCGGCGGTTTCAGCAGCGGGGGCTTCAACCTTTTCCACAGCAGCAGGTGCTGCCGGAGCGGCTTCAGCGGCCTTCGGAACCGGAGTACCGAAGAAGTTCACCTTGGCAAGGAAGATCATCATCACCCAGGAGAGGACGAGGCCGGAGAGACCCATCACGATACCGGTCTTAGCCATGCCGTTGGTGTCGGTGTAACCCGTAGCGTGGGCCAAGGCGTTAGGCGGAGTCGAAATCGGGAGGCTCATGCCGAGAGAGCTTGCAAAGGCAACAGAAACGAGCAGGGCGGTCACGCCACCGAGGCCAACGAGGTTGTCCTGGCAAGCAATACCCACGGCGCAAAGAATCGGAACCAAGAGCGTAGCCGTAGAGGTATGGCTCATGAAGTTAGCCATGAACAAGCAGATGATACCGCAACCGATCATGAGGGCGATCGGAGACCAGCTTGCAAACGGAATCGTCTTGATCAAGTGAGCGGCAAGGCCAGTAGCGTTCAGGCCAACACCCAGAGCAAAACCGCCAGCCACGAGCCAGAGCACGTCCCAGCTCATTGCGTTCAGGTCTTTCTTGGTAATCACGCCGGTCAAGGCAAACACGGCCATCGGGATCATAGCGATTGCGTTATCGTTAATGCCGTGGACACCCTTACCGGTCACCCACAAGACAACGCACACGACAAAGGTAATGTACACGATAATGGCCTTGGGGCTGGTATCAAACTTGCCGGCACCTTCGATGTTCAGGACCATTTCCTTCATCTTGATCGGGTAGATCTTGAGGAGCAAGAGCCAAGCAATCACCATCAAAATAATCACATACGGAATACCGAAGGCCATCCACTGACCGAAGCTCACCGGGTTAGCAACGAGGTCGCCACGGGCAACGGCGTCGTTCAAGGCGCCAAGGGCAATAGCGTTAGGAGGCGTACCGATCGGGGTACCCATACCACCGATGTTGGCGCCCAGCGGAATAGCGAGGGCAAAGGCAGCTTTACCGCGGTCATCTTCGTCGAAGAGCTTGAGCACCGGAGCGAGAATGGCAAGCATCATGGCAGCGGTAGCAGTGTTGCTCATGAACATGGAGAACACGGCGGTGATGAGCATGAGGCCAAGAAGCACGAACTTCGGGTTCTTGCCGAAGGGCTTCAGGAGCACGCGGGCAAGGTTCAAGTCCATCTTGTACTTGGTAGCGGCAGCAGCAAGGAAGAAGCCGCCCAAGAAGAGCATGATGATCGGGTTTGCAAACGTAGCCATAATGGACTTATGGCTGATCATGGTCACGCCGTCCACGCGGAACGGAGAGAGGGACGAGTCAGACATCGTCACGATCATGAGCACGATGACGAGCACCGAGGTAGACCAGATCGGGAACGGTTGCAGGATCCAGAACAGGGCCGCCATCACGAAAACGCCAATAACGCGGATTTCGAGCGGATTCAGGATTCCCATGGGGCTTGCGGCATCGAATCCGAGGGATTCGTAGGGCAAGAAGAGAGCGGCGATGGCGAGCACCGACGCGATGATGAACTTGATGAATTTAGCCTTTGTCATAGTGCGGCCAAATTTAGAAAAATGCCGCCCCTATGGCAAGATTATTAATGCACCGCCACCTTGCGGACGGCATGGTGGCCGCCGAGGGTCACGCGGAGCAGGTACAGGCCCGGTTTCGGGGCTGTAAGTGCGAGCGTGTTGTGGCCTGCGGTCGATTTGGCGCTATAGGTGGCGGCAACCCGGCCCTTAAAGTCCACCAGCTGCACACGGTAGCCGGCACCGGCCAAGTCGCTGGACACGTCGAATCCGACCCGGAGGGTGCCCGAAACGCGCTCAAAGCGCAGATTTTCGAGTTTCGAGGCGACGGTCCGGACTTCGGACGAGGTCACTTGGACGGTCGCCGTAGAGCCTGCGGCCTTGAGCAGGACCCTCAGGCTGTCCCCGGCACCCATTTCGGTCGTCTTTCCGTCAATCGTCACATAGACCCTCAGGCCCTTCTCGTTCAGGGCCTTTACGCCCTCGAACTTGAGGTAACCCACGCGGTCAGTCGTAGCGCTCAAGGCCAATTTCCATTCATAGCGGTCGTCTTCGGCACTCTTGATAGACTTGAGCAAAGCCTTCTTGCCCTCGACCACCGACAGGTTCACAAAGTCGCCCATGCCTGCAGGCGGTTCCAACCTTTCGTTAGCCTCGCCCACGCCAAGCACATTCCAGGAATCACTATGGCCCTTGGTGTCTTCAAGCACGGCCTGCAAAGTCCAGCTTTTGCGAGTCGCCTTCGCCAAAGCGGCCTTCTGCAAGCCACCCGCATTCACAGCCCCGCCAAACGAAGGTTTTACAGGGAAGCTAATCATAGTCTTGGTATCGGAACGCAGCCACACCGCTTCGTACGGTTCAAGCGTATCCACCGGGAGGAATCCGGCATCTGCAGACCACTTGCACATTTCAAGGGTATTCGGAGGCAGCACAATTCTCCAGCCATATGGGTTAGCCACCATATTCCAGCCGCTTTCCACTTCCCACACAATTTCGTGGGCACCCTGGGCCACGTTGCTACCCGTCACCGCATCCATGCGCAACACAAGCGGGCGGCCTTCCAAGGAATTGTACCACACGCCCTGCTGCGGGTTCACCACACCGCCATTGTACTTTTGGTATTTCCAGATAACGCCATATTCGGCAGATTCGTCCCAGTAATAGAACGCCATATTGTCGTTCCACACGATCGCACTTTGGTCTACATCCGAAAGCGAGAACATGCGCCAAGTATTCGGGGCAACGGCAATTTCGGCACTTACCCAGAACCAATCTGTATTAATCAACGTAGAATCGGTACCGTTCTTAAGAACCGCGTGGGCCATATATTTACCCGGCAACAGCGGATACACGTCCCAGTTGTAGGAGCTAGTGTCTGCAACACTATTAGTATACTGTTTAACCGTCATGCCCAAAGCATCAAAAAGCGTCGCATTCAATTCTGCAACATAGCCCGGTTTCACGTGCCATTCAAGATTCAGGCGCATTGCGTTTCCAGACAAGACCGGCTGCTTACGCTCCGACAATGTCACCGTGCCCTTGGGGCTTACCACCTGTTTCGGAACAGGAGAGAAGTAAGCCCTCATCGGCAAATAGCCCTGAATCGAATCTGCCAATTCATCTCCATCGGCAAGCTTAATGCGGCCATCAATCACAATGGAATCTAGCCTATACCCCTTCTGAGGTGCTGCACGAACCACCCAGGAACTGGCATAATCTTGCGGCAAAAGCATCGTGGAATCATCCGCAAAGGCATGCATCTTTTCGGAACCGTCGCCAGTGTCGATTTCGACAATTTTCACCGTCCCATGTTCCGTTTCCAGTTTCAGACGACGGTAATCCGCATTCGCCACGCAAGCATCTGCATCGCCCCACACCGCATACACAGCCTTTTCACTCGTCACCTTGGCAGTCAAGTCATCGCTTGCGATCGAATCACGGTCATAATCGACACCATCAGGCGATACAGACCACCCGAGCACGCACTCAGCCGGAGTATACACCCACTTAGGCAAATACGTGGTGCCGCGTTCTACCACGTGAAGCGTCTTCTTATCAGACTTATAGCCATAAATAACATCGTCGCGGTTCACTTTAACATCGACATCAATGAAGCCTCCGAACATGGCATACAGCGTATCCGTCACCCCTGCCGCAGGCGCAATCTTGAACGAAGTATCTCGAGGATTAAGCGGAATCGGCAATTCAGTTCCATCAGCCTTTTTCAACGTGAGCTTGGCAAGATCGTAATCTTTATTGGTTCGGACAGGCGTCACATACAGAGTCATTGAATCTGCGGAAACCGGAATTTCAAGTTTTCCGTTCTTGAATTCGTGTTTGAGGATCACGCTATCTTTCCCGAGTTTCCAGTACGACTGGTTCAGGGTAACCGTTCCATATTTGCCTTCGGCACCCGTTTTGTCAACCACCTTCAAAAGCACTTCGGCTTTTTCAACCGTACAGCCTGCATCCCAGGCTCCATACAGATCAAACGCGCCTGCATCTTTCGGGTTTGCGACTTCAAGTAGCGTGCCATCCATTTTTAGCGACGGCGTCAACACTGGATTATCAGCATTTTCAATCCAGCCGGTAAAGCAGGCGCTAGTCGAAAGAACACCCTCGGGGAGTTTTGCCGTTTCATCATTTTCACGGGAATAAGTCTTCGTCTTCTCAATCACAAACTTGTCCGTCAAGAATACGTTCGCATCCCCCGCATTTATATCGAAATTAACATTATACTGTTTCACAGTCAGCAGCGGCTTCACGCCCAAGAACATAGACGCATCCGGAGCCTTTTGAGGAACGACTATAGACAAGGCCTGTACCAACGAATCCAAATTCAACTTTTTATCGGCACCTAGTACAGTGGACCATTTCATTAACCGAAACGTACCACTTGTTACCGTTCCATTCACCTGAGTCTCAATCTCATATTCACTATGGAAATAATTCTTGGTGTCATCTCTATACTTATTCGCTTCGGAGCACTTCGCCGTTTGGCTTCCTTCGTTATAACATTCTTTAATCACGTCTGTGGATATTTCGTACAATCCGACCCAGAAATCAATATCCCAGCCATTCAACGTAAAACCACGTTCTGCCAGGCTGAATCCGTACTTCGAAACAATATCACCAGATTGCAAAGTTTTGGAACTTCCCAGTTCATACGAATCAATCTCTTTAAGTGTCTGATTTTTATTATAGCCGTATGTTGCGACATTGATTTTAGCGTTACTATCAAGCAAGCCGATTTCTACCTGCGGCAAGTAATTAGAGCTATTGTTTACATTAATCAGCTGATAGTATAACTGAATTTCTTCTCCATTTGTATTGTCTACATACGCTCTCAACGCCCTAAGAACATCCTCGAAATTATCCATTTGTTTTACAGCTTCCGAAATACCGCTTGCAAGAACATTTTGGCAACCAGTAAAGAACTTTGCGTTCGCCGGGCATGTATACGCTTGATATAAAACCAACCGGTATTTGGTATTGTTGTAATCCAAAACAGCCATCGGAACGATATCCATACTGGACAACTGGCGGACTTTTTCCACCTTCGGCCATACAAAAGTCACGTCATCCACATAGTTGTCCATTGACACGGGTGTAGGGGGTTTGCCAGCAGCCACCTGTTCCGGATCTTGTAGATAATAGGTCACCTTGATTTCACGGTCCGTCAAGCCTTTCGCTTTATCGTCTTTGGTAAAAGTTCGACTGAAATTATAAACACTGCCGGCACCATTGACGACCAAAAAACGGGGATCAAATTCGTCAAAGTCAGATCTCAAGCCCGATTTCAGCATACTATTTTTTTCCGTGTAGAGGTACAAGGAGCATTGTCCTGCTACGTAGTATTCCGGCAAATAAGGTTTTAAAGCGGCCTTGTCACCAGCCGACAACGCGTTATAATCTGCATCCGACAAACTTATCGCAAGTTTATATACAGTTTTATTTGACGAAATCACCGGCAAACTTGACGGTTCATTTTCCCAAGTTGCAGGGGCAGCATTAGACGTCTGCGTCGCATTCAGCACATACGTGAACAGGCGGGACTTCATGACATCGGCATCGACAACACCGTTATACGAATAATCACCACCTTTTGTATTCACTATAATCTTACCGGAGCCATCCTTACTCAAGACGCCAGAAACCGACAACGCCGAATCGCCTTTCAACTCATTACGGTAATTGAAGCAAATATTCAAATTTTCCGAGCACTTGTCTCTCCAATCCGATTTTTTCTTTCCCTGACCCGCGATTTGCAACGAGTCCACCGCATCAAGAATAGACATATCCATTGAGCCATAGTGAAAATTGTCCCTCACGCTAACGGTTGTTCCGGAATTTTCACTCACAAGAGTTCCTGCGACATACCCCCTAAAGATCCTGAAAGCAAAATTATTGCCAACAATAGTTTTAGCATGCAAATCACCAATAGAGGAATTGTTGCTTACATCTATGCTACTAAACCACCCCAAACCGATTTCGGCTCCCAAGGCACCCGCTGCAACCACCCCATTGTTAGCGATGTAGATATTGCCTTCGGCATGGTTTTGCAGGATATTGATATTTCCGCCACGAGTCACCGCATTACCCACCAGGTAACCAGCACAGACCGTATTTACCGTTTCGGCCGTAGTCATAATCAAGTTCGTTTCTTTCGCCTTGACACTGGTTTTCTTGACAAGGACATTTCCACTAGCATTGGTATTAGGACCGGGAACAAACGACACCTGTCCCAGAACTCCGCCTGCATAAACCGCGCCAGCGGAGGTTTTCATTTCTGCCGTCACCACATTATTTTCGGCATAAATATCAACAGGAGTATCATCCTCTTCACCAGAAACATATCCAACAAGCCCACCCATGCAGGCTTTGGAATTCAAATAATCCATTTCGCGATGCCAAGTCGCCGAAACATCAACCGTATCGTTCGACAAAGAAATCTGGCCCCTTAACCAATGCAATTCCCCAACAAGGCCGCCAAAAAAACGCGCTTTGTTGTTGCCACCCGAATGCACCGCCGAGTTCAAAGTCACCTTCGCATTCGCCAGCTTAAAATAGGACGCGCCCCTAAGAGAATTATTGTCAATATAAGCTCGTCCAAACAAGCCGCCCACCCAAAGGCCGCTCAAATCAGCCGACACACTTATTCTACCTAAGGTAAAACCGTCATCCTCTGCCGAAGGTTCGAAACGTCCCGCAACGCCACCGACATAACGATTCCCAACATATTCATAACCTGAAACACTCTTATAGACTTCTGAAATAGCATCAGGAACGTTCAGTTTCGACACCTCGATGCTGTCCATTACAGGATACCCACCGATATTTGCAATAACGCCACCACTTGCCGACTGCAGATTTTCAAGAGAGCCAACCGTCGAGTGACTTGCAATAACATCCTTAGTTATGCCTAAAGTCACATTCTGAATCTTAATTTTAGAAAGCGCAACCGCAGGGTTATCTCTGTCACTAGACGAAGCTCCAGAATATACAGCCAAAGCCGCGGTCTGCCAACCATACACCAGCGAATTGCTCACAGTCACATTCTTAAAGCTGACATTCGCCACCCTGTAAGCCACAACCGCCGCATCGAAGTTCGTCCCTGAAGTCACCGTCGCCTTGACATAGGCCATATCGAATGTAATATTTTGAACCTTAGAATTTTGCAGATCCCCGAAGAACGAAGCATTTATGTTTTCGGTAATATAGCAGAAATTCTTTATCGTCTTACCATTACCATCAATCGTCGGCTGGAACGCAAGCGGTCCAAAATTCATGGGAGCAAAAGTAGCGTCTCTACAAGTGATAACATCGCCTGTTTTTTGGTATCCACCAAAATCGATATTAGAATTAAAACGAATTACAAACCCGCTATAATCAGTCTTTGCAGAAGGATTTTTGGAAATATCCAATTTCGATTCAATCTCAGTCTGAAAAGCCTGTAAAAAACTTCCCCATGTCGTGTAGGTATTTGCAGTCGGCTTTGACGATTGAAGCTGTTCAATATCGCAAGTATAGACATCATCAGTAGACTTAGAACAACTAAACTTAAGCGGACGCGTTAAATCTGCAAAAGACTCCCCTACCAAAAGCAGGGTGCAAATCAAAAAAAGCTTCGCTATTTTTCCCATCATAGCCTCCAACAACGTTTATCCCAAACGCTACAAGTCAATAATAATTTTTTATGCAATAAAAAAGTAAGAACGAGTGCAAAAAAGGCGGGCCCCAGGCCCGCCTTTTGACAAGTGTCACATTTTTGCTTAAAATTCTGTGCGCTATTTCACAAGCACCTTGCCCGAGAGCTGTTGGCTGCCGACCTTGATTCTCACAAAGTACACGCCAGACTTCGGAGCATTCAGGCTAAACTGGTTCGTACCGGCGGTCGCCTTGAACTGGCCCGCAGCCACCTTCTTGCCATCGATTCCGACCACAGCGTAGCTTGCGCGTGCCCCGGCCAAAGCTTCGGGAGCCGTAAAGCCAAGCTGCAGCGTGCCACCCGCAAGGGTCGAGCCAAAGCCGCTGATCTTGGAAGATGCCACCACCGCATTGCTTGCAGCCACGCGGACTTCGACCTGCTTGGCGGACTTGGCGAGCGCCACATTCAGGGCCTTTTCGCTCGTAACTTCCGTCGTCACGCCATCTGCGGTCACAAACAGCTTGAGTCCCTGGCTGTTCAATTCCTTGACGCCTTCGAACTTGAGCTTGCCATCGCGGGCAGAGTTTGCGCTCACGTCCAGAATCCAGCTGTATTCGCTTGCGACAGCCTTGATGCTCTTGGCAAGCTTGGCACCCTTTTCGCTATTGCGGATTGCAAGCGACACGCGGTTACCCATGCCTGCAGGCGGTTCATCGAGCGATTCTTCGGCGCCGGCACCAATCACGTTCCAGGAATCCTGCTTACCGTAATCGTCGGCCAAAGAAACCGTCAAGCTCCAGGCGCCCTTGATACCAGCGGCATCCTTATGCATCGCTTTCTTCGTTTCGACATCGGAGGGCACCGCGCTAAGCTTGAATTCCGGAGCGGCAGGCATGCGCCAGGTGGTAGACTTGGTCACCTTCGCCCACACGGCTTCGTACGGGCCGACCACCTGAGGATTCGGGTCGTAACCGCCCTTCGTGGGGTCCCAGCGCCAGAAGGTCACCTTGGCACCGTTATCGGAAGAACCCTTCGTGAGGTTCACATTCCAGCCGTACGGGTTAGCCACCAGGTTCCAACCGCTGTACAGGCTATCGAGTTCCCACACGATTTCAGAATCCTTGGAGCCGGTAGATTCGCGGATCACCAACGGATTGCCAACGGTCGTACCGTACCAGAAGCCGCGAGTGGCATCGGTATTTTCGCCGTTAAAGGCGCGGTACTGCCAGTAATCGCCCACCGGGTTCCTTTCGTCCCACCAGTAGAACGAGGCGTCGTCGGCATTTACCTTCTTCTTGTCGAAGGCGGACAGCGAAACCATCTGCCAGCTACCCGGAGCAGCCGTAATCTGAGAGGCGACTTCAAAACGTCCGCTATATTCGGCCTGTCTTACCTTGTCACCCACCGTCAAGGTCACTTTGAACTTGCCAATCGGAGCAGGGGTCATTTCCCATTCACCGCCACCAACAACAGAGTTCGGAATATCCGTCTCCAGAATGACGCCGTTCTCACCCGTCACCACGATGTGGGCGACCGCAGTTT
Source organism: Fibrobacter sp. UWB5 (assembly GCF_002210295.1). Taxonomy (NCBI): domain Bacteria; kingdom Pseudomonadati; phylum Fibrobacterota; class Fibrobacteria; order Fibrobacterales; family Fibrobacteraceae; genus Fibrobacter; species Fibrobacter sp. UWB5. The sequence goes on from NZ_MWQH01000004.1 coordinate 85,240, forward strand.
CATCGACGTTTTCGGTACCGAAGGTCAAGAGGATTGCATTGCCGGACTGTTCAATCGTCGGCTTCACAATCTTGATTTCGCCCGTATAGCTAGAGCTAGAGACCACCGGAGTGCTGCTGGAAACTTCGACAGAGCTAGACGATTCAGGCACAACAGAGCTCGAAGATTCTTCGACGCTGCTGGAGCTTTCGGGCACGCTCGAGCTAGACACTTCGACAGAACTCGAGGATTCCGGCTCGCTGCTGGAACTTTCGACAACCGAGCTCGAAGATTCTTGAATCTTTTCGTAGGTCGCCATCACATCCAGATTCTTGACAATCTTGTCGAACTTGCGGTCCCAACCGGTAAAGGTATAGCCTTCGCGCGTCGGTTCTGCAGGCGCCACGGCCGCAGCGCCGTATTCCACCATCTGAACGTCACCAATCTGGGATTCATCGTAATCCAAGAAGGTTACCATGTACTGCACCTTGATCGAATCGTAAACAGCCTTGTAGACGGCATCGCCCTTGACTCTGGTCACTTCAGGATCCCAGCCCACAAAGGTGTATACGTATTCAGCCGTAGCTGCGCGCGGTTTTTCCGGAATCGGAGACAACACAACCGCACCGTATTCAATGGAATCGCTTGCAACGAGCCCACCATCGAAATCCTTAAACACAATCCAGTACTTTTTCGGTTTGTACTCCGCCTTGATATTCAAGTTGTCCTTGACCTGCGTGTAAGACAAGTCACTCCAGCGAGCAAACTCATAGCCTTCGCGGGCCGGAGCCGTCGGAGCTTGAGCCGATTCCATATACTTCACACTCTGATCTTTACCAATCTGCGAACCGTCATAGCTAAAGAACTTGACCGTGTACACGTTAACGTCATACTGAGCTTCTACAGTCAGGTCACCCTGAATATTATGGAAATCCCTATCCCATTCGCCATTAAAGGTATGACCCTCGACCGGGTGATCTAGCACATCTTCTAAGGTCGGTTCGGGGGAATCTTCGCCAGCCTTCACCTGATATTGCTTAATAATATCCTGCTTATTCTTAGTCACAAAAGTGACCATGTAATAAACGGTTTCCGATTCAGGCTTAACGGGGTCATACAGGTCCTTAACCGCAAAGATCGGGAGGTCGCTGTTGCTGCCCTTCAAATAGCTCCACGCATAATCCGCTTCTTTGCTATAGGCGCTGTTCAAGAACCCAGCAAATTGGGAATTCTTTACAGACTTCTTCGTTCCGTTATGGTCGCCCGAAAGAGCATCCGTTTCTCCATTGCGGACCACATAGTGAATGTCGGCATCTGTAGCCCAATCCGTTGTTCCGGAATAACCCAGCTGGCCAAACGGAACCATAATGTTGGTATTGTCAATTTCGTCGTAATGGTACACCGACTTTACGCTGTAACCCTTGCTCGCCACCATCTTACCGAACAGGTAGCCCACCTTCTTTTGGTAGTCCGTATCGGCATCGCTATGGGTTGCGGTCACCGAGATTTCGCCAATACTAAAGGCATTGCGCAATTCCACTTCGACTTCGTTTGCGTTGGCGGCGCCCACAAGGCCACCGACCAAGAGCGCATTGCCGGAATGCTTGCCGCCCACCGTAATTTCGCCCGAAACGCCGACCCTGTTCATGAGGGTGATTTCGTTACAGACGCCGCACAAGCCGCCCACGTTGGTTTCTTGCCTGTTCGTGGTAGTGACTGCAGCACCTTCTTTCGCCTTGTAAGAAATCAGGTTTTCGTTGCGGGCAATCACGTTCTCGAACTTCACCGTCTTGCCGCCTTCGACCTTGGTAAAGCCGCCAAGAATGCCACCCACGAACACATTGTTCAAACTGTCTTCAACCACAATGGATCCATCGTAATACACGCTAGAAATTGTCGCGGGCTTATCGGCAACAGCGACACTTGCAAAGCCGATTACGCCTCCCACGAACACGCTGTCACGAGCCGGGGCACCATTATCTTCTTTTTCACCATCCACAGCTGTTTTGACCTTCGAGGTAATCTTGACAGAAGACGTATCGTTCACAATGCCCATGTCCTTTGCCTGGGCCAAGCAAGCGGACCCCACGATACCGCCCAAGTAGGCGTCACTATGCAAACCGTCAACCGCAGCTGCCGAAGCCGAAAGCGAAATGGAGCCTTCGGTTCTGGAATTCTTGACGCTCAAGAAGTCGGTATCCGCAGTGCTTCCGCTCGTGCAAGAGGCGCCATAACCGACAATGCCGCCGGCAAAGTACTGGTACTTGCCCGCCACCTGCAATACATCGGTCAAGTCAATGTCGGCGTAGCCATCCACAACCTGGAAAGACGTGTTCGTTTCTGTAGAATCAAAGCCCACAAGGCCGCCCACCGCGATTACATCAGTAGAAGAAGCATCGTAGATTTTACCGCTAAACTTGCTATTACTGAGAACGAATTTTCCGGTATTGGCGCTTGCACCGAACGCGTTCGACTTGAACACCGTCACTACGCCGAAAATGCCACCCATAGACGAGCCGCCCGAAATGCGGGACGGCAACACTTCGCTTTGCGCGCCGACCGTTTTAACGACCTGCAAGTTTTCATTGGTATTGCCAATCGTCTTGACAAAGCCCGCAATACCGCCCAAAGCGGACTTGTGGCCAACAGCCTCGTCGCGAACGTCAACCCAAATAGAATCGTTTATAAAAGTATTGTCGCCTTCGCTCGTGTCGCGAACGACAAAACCAACCAAACCGCCCAAGAATGCGTTATAACCAGTCTCACGCTTTAATTCGGCAGAACCGGCATAGCCTTCGGTAATGGCGACCGTATTAGAGACAGCAACGCCATCGCCTACGACATTCGAAAGAGTCGAATTGCGGACATAACCCGCAAGGCCACCTGCAACGGGCCCTTGGATTACGGCATTCGTAATACCGATGCTGTCGATCAGCGAATAGGTCACCACGCCCGCGATGGCACCCACAGGGTGGTAAGCATCACCCTTGGTGCTTTCGCCACTGACAATAATGCGTACGCCATCGAACTTGATGTTTTTGACAGTCGAGCGGTTAACGATTTTGAACAAGCCCACAGGTTCTTTCGCATCGGATGCTACATAGCAAAGATTTTTAATGTACTTGCCATTTCCGTTTAACATGGTGCTGTCAATAGCCGGGAACGGCACATGGTTTACGTCACACTTGCCCTCTTCAGTCGTGGCGGAATATTCACCCAAGTCGATATTGGTAGCGAGTTCAAGGGTCACGCCTTTGTACGTAACCGACTTGATCCAGTTTGTTTCAAGCATTTTGGCTAGGTTTTCGGGAGTAGCGGTAACACTGGCTACACAGCCATTGGTGGGAGTCCCCCACATACCCATGCCAGGCATCGCTACAGGCTTACAATCTTTGGCTTCTTGGCTAAGCACCAATATGGTGGTAGCATTCATGCCGTAACCATTAACCTGCGATTTCAGGTTAAAATAAGAGGTTGCCGCCACTTCGTCACCGGGTGCAGCAAAACCCATGCCGGTCCACGCCAGCATGGCAAACAAAAACAAACCGATTTTTGCTTTCATAAAACCCTCAACTATCTTCTTCTATATGTAAAAATACCTTAAAAATCCCCAAAAAGATAGGGGGGTACCCCCAAAAACCTAGTGTCTGTGACATGGAACAAACCGGGCTTAGGCAATCAAATCCCGCAAAAAGTGTGATTTAAATCAACTTATTGACAGTCAACGACTTACAAATATCGATTTATCCATAAAAAATTTGACTTTTCACCGTTTACCCTCTTGCGAATAGGCGAAACAATGTTATATTTAGATTACAAACAATTATATAAGGAGACACTCAAATGTTCAAGAAGATCGCACTCGTCGCAGCCATGGCTGCAAGCGCATCCTTTGCAACCTACACCTTCTTCCCGGTTGGCGACGCCAACAAGGGTGAAGTTGAAATCAGCGACATCTACTCTTGGCACGATCACTGGTCCATGAACCACATCAACCTGAGCGCCAAGTACAATGTCATCCAGAACTTGGAAATTTCTCTCCAGAACATCGGTTACCAGCTTTGGAACGAAGATGACCGTTGCGACGACGACAAGCTTGTCGGCTGCCCGGATAACGACGGTATCTACGCCATGACCCTCGGTGCCCGTTACCAGTTCATGCCGATCTTGATCGGTGCCTTGGACATTCATCTTCCGTTGACCTCCGAAGACGTCACCGGTAAGTACGACCCGTTCGGTCTGTATGCCGCCATCCAGTTCACCACCGAAATCGTTTCGAACTTGTGGATTGGCTCTGAACTCGGTTTTGACTGGGAATTCGAAGACGAAAAGTACGAAGAAGGCCTCACCATGACTATCCAGGCTGAATTGGACTACACCATCGCTTCCATCGGTCTTACTCCGTGGATTGGCCTCGAATTCGACAAGCAGCTTTCCAAGGACAAGTCTGACGGCCATGACGTTGACGGCACTGACGAAAGCCAGCTCACCTTCTGGGTCGGCGCTCAGTACGACATCAACCAGATGTTCGCTGTCAAGGCCAACTTCGCCATCTCTAACGGCGACCTCTATGGCGACAACAACACCCTCAAGGGCGCTCTCCTCATCCGCTTCTAATCGGTTGTAAACTGCTATTTACTGCCCCGGACTTTTGTCCGGGGTATCTTTTTTTTACACCCCCAACCAAGGTTCTTTTACTAAATTGTAATTCAAAACTTTTTCCAAGGAGTCTGGAATGTTCAAAAAAATCGCACTCGCAGCGGCTCTCGTCTCTAGCGCCGCTTTTGCAACTTGGGACTACTACCCCGTTCTCGAAGGTGGCAAGGGTTCCGTCAAAGGCAACCTCTATTACAACTGGGACCATGATTGGTCTAATGCCGGCCTCGGTATCGGTGTTCGCTACAGCGTCATCTCCAACCTCGAAATTTCCTTGCAGGATTGGGGCTACCAGTTCTGGGGCGAATGGGACTGCAGTGGCTGCGTGAACGGCGGTAGCGGCCTTCGCGACCTGACCATCGGCGCCCGTTATCAGTTCGACCCCATGTTCAGCGGTTTTGTAGACCTTGTTCTGCCCGTTGGCAACGACGATGTCGATTATAACGGCATCAGCCACACAACTCCTCCTTCTAGCGAAGAAATCGCCCTCTATTTGGGCGGCCAATTCAGCATGCCGATCAAGGAGGCTCCGGGTCTCAAGTTCGGAACCGAAGCCGGTTTGTTCTGGGGCTTTGAGCACGACAACTCTGAACGCGGTTTGGAATTGCACATGGGCGGCGAAATCGCTTATACCGTTCCGAACACCGAAATTACACCGCTCTTCGGTCTCCAGCTCAAGTTCCGCCTTACCGAAAGCACTTGGGAAGACAACGGCGTCGAAGTGGGTGGCGACGACGACGGCGACCACCAGATTATCATCTGGCTCGGATGCGGTATCTACGTGATCCCGAAACAGTTGGAAGTCACCGGCAAGCTCTTTGTTCGTAGCGGCGACCATGACAACATGGGCGGCGACGCAACCGGCCTGTACGTTGGCGCTGAATTCTACTTCTAAGTCTGATTTGTCATGCCGGGCTTGACCCGGCATCTCCTTTGTATTTGAAAAAAAGACGAGCATTCAGCCCGCCTTTTTTTTGTTTCATACTCTTCTAAGTTCTGCAGTGCCGAAGGCACGATCTAAGTTCTATCAACTATTTCACGTCGTATTCCGGAATCGGGAGGGATTCGCCGGCCTTCATGGCCTTGTCAAGCGCTGCGGACTTTGCCGGATCGAGCCACCAGTAAACCGGGATGGCGTCTTCGCGGTTAAAGCGGTCCAGCACCTTTTCAGGCGTGCCGTAACGGTTCCAGTAAAGAATGCGGTGATGGTCGCATTGCCACATGAGCACATACGGCACGATTTCGGCGAGGCGGTTGTCCAGCGCCTTCAGGATTTCGTTACGCTTCGCGAGGTCGAATTCCGTCTTCTGCAAGTTGATAAGGCTATCCACCACCTTGTCCTGCACGCCGGCGAGGTTGTTCGTGCCCTTTTGCAGTGCGGTTGCCGAAGACCAGCTTGCTTCCGGATCGCGGAGACGGCCTGCGCCCCAGTTCACCCAATAAAGGTCAAAGTCAGCATCGTCCAGGCGCTTGCGGAGCGTGCTCTGCGACATCTGTTCGATAGTGGCCACAACGCCCACCTTCTTCAAGTCTTCCTGGAAGAGCGTGAGGTGACGCAAATCTTCTTGGCTCGTGATAAAGTTGATGGCAAACGGTTTGCCATCTTTTTCGAGAACACCCTGGGCATTCACCTTGTAGCCAGCCTCAGCAAAGAGGGCACGGGCGCTGTCGGGGTTAAAGGTATAGAGTGGAGCCGTCGGGTTCTGGTTGTTTTCCCACAAGTCCGGGTAGTAGCTGTTCAGCAAGAAGTACTGGCCGAACATGTACTTTTCGTTCATGGCTTCGCGATTCAGGAGCATGCTCAAAGCGCGGCGCACGCGAACATCCTGGAACTGGGGCTTGCGCAAGTTGATTGCCATACCCTGGAAACCGATCGGTTCCTTGTTGAAGATGCGCTGCTTTACAGCCCAGCCTTTCTTGACGGCATCGAAGTCCGTCTGTTTCATCCAGATGCTGCTGGTGTAAATGGCGTAGGCGTTGAAGTCTTGCTTCTTGAAGGCTTCGAGGGCCTTCGTCTGGTCGTTCATAAAACGGTAGCGGATCTTTTCAAAATTGTACTTGCCGCGGTTCCAGTTCTTCTTGAAGCCCCACCAGTCGGCGCGGCGAGCAAGTTCTACATAGCGGTCTTCGCGGAAGGTCTTGATGATGTAAGGGCCAGAAACCACCGGGAAATCGTAGCGGATCTGGTTAAAGTCCTTGCCGGCCCAAGCGTGCTTCGGGAAGGCGAGCATGCCTGCGGCTTCCCAGAAGTTACCCCAGTGAGATTCCTTGGCGGTCATCCTGACCGTCAGGCTATCCACCACTTCGGGGCGGTCAAAGCGGCTAAGCCCCACCTTGAAAATCGGCGTCAGGTTCTTTTCATCCATGATGACGTCGTAGTAGAACTGCACGTCTTCGGCGGTAATCGCCTTGCCGTCGCTCCACTTGGCGCGCGGGTCCACATGGAAGGTAAACGTCTTGCCGTCTTCGGACACATTCCAGCTGTCGGCGAGGATTCCCACTTCGCGGTCTTCAGTTGAATGCAAACTTACGAGAGGTTCGAACATCATGCCCATGAGTTCGGCCGAGAAACTGTTGTAGTCTTCCCACATGTTAAAGGACTTGGGCATCGCCGAGCCCCAAAGCGTAATCGTTCCGCAGGGGCGGGCATCCTTCGAGGCAATCGGGTCGAACTCGCCCGTGGCCGTAGAATCCAGCGGGAGTTCCGGGCAGTTCAAGTCCGCACTTTTCGAGCCCGCGCTCTTGGAGGCACCAGACTCGTTGCAGGCGGTAAGAGAAAAAGCCATCAGCGCCGCAGAGACAATTGCTGCGCCATAAAAACCCATTCTATTTTTTTCGATTTTCATTTTAACTATCTCGTATTTTTCGTACAAGATAGTTTAATTTGAGCCCGACAACTGCGGCAAGGATTCATCGTAAGAGGTTATCGCCTTGATATTGAAGAAACCCGTTTCACCCGCGGCACCCTTAAATTCAAAGCCGACGATACGGGCCTTCTTTACCGCCTCTTCTGCCGCAAAGGCCTGCCAGCTCACGCACAAAGTCGTATCCGTAGCGCGAGGCATTTCCACTCGCGGCACTGCAGAAGCATCGGCATCGTCGCCAAGCTCCGGCACAACGTAAACGTCAAACAACAATTCAGACGAGTAAGTCACGCAAAGGCCACGCCATTCCGAAATATCGGCATACTGGCCTTCATCGGCCACACTAAAGGCGGCACCCGCGCTAGGATTCGGAATCGGGCCATCAAAATAAACCGTTCCACAGAAACCGCTGCAATAATCAATGACGGCATCGTACTGATCTTCGGAATACTCATTCCCCATTTCCACAGGGAAACTGATTTTTGACAAGCCGCCCTCATCATTGTCATTCCAAGTAAACCAGTAACCGGAATCTTCGCTTTCCGTGTTTACCTTATACACGCCGGCATCACCATCCCAAAGAATGACAGGTTTAGCATCGACTTCCACCGGCACCGGCGTAACAGCAATCGTTCCGGAGCTCATGGATACGTCCGACACAGTCGCGGAGCTTATGCCCTGCTGAACGGAAGAACTTGATAAAGGCTGAGTACTACCGGGTAATTCGTCGCCATCGGCAATGGTGTTTTCTTCTGCGGAAACGCCCCCCGCGGTCTTATGACCGTCGGAGCAAGCAACAAGTCCGAGTACAAACACACTCGCCAGAATTGAAGCAGTCTTCATCATCTTTGTTCTCCCGCCACATCAGTGGATACTGTAAATTTAAATAACTTTATCAGTAACCACGCACCACTCGCCCGGTTTCAAATCACCCAGAGGAATATTGCCGATTTTTACGCGAATTAGGCGGAGTGTCGGGAACCCTACTGCCGCGGTCATGTGGCGGACCTGGCGATTTTTGCCTTCAATGAGCGTGAGACGCACCCAGCTCGTGGGAATGTTCGCGCGAAAACGTACCGGCGGATTGCGCGGCCAAAGCCAGTCCGGCTCCTCGGCAATCTCTGCCTTGCAGGGCTTGGTATGGTAGCCCTTGATGTCGACACCCTTGGCAAGCTGGCGCACCGCCTCTTCGGTAATCTGGCCGTCCACCTGGGCCAAGTAGGTACGCGGGTGTTCAAACTTCGGATCCAGCAGTTTCTTAATCAGCTTGCCGTTGTCCGTCAACAAGAGCGCACCTTCGCTGTCGTGGTCCAAGCGCCCCGCCGCATACACGCCCGGCGGGAACCCGAACGTGTCGAGCGCTGCATGGCCCGACTCCGGCGTGAACTGGCTTAAAACGCCAAAAGGCTTGTTGAACAAGATAACCGTAGACATCAGAGATAAAGGTAGAAAATAGTTGCTAGAGCTTAGTTGGTAGAACTTAGAAGAATCATCTAAGCTCTAAGATCTAAGTTCTAAAATCTAATTACTATATTTCCTCGCATGAAAATTTTGGTTACAGGTGCAGCAGGTTTTATTGGTTCCAAGCTCATGTTCATGCTTGCAGAACGCGGCGACGAAGTGGTAGGCCTCGACAATATTAACGACTATTACGATGTACGCCTCAAGTACGGCCGCCTCCGCGAAGGCGGCATTGAACAGCCCGGCGACAACTTCGCCTACGGCGCCATGGTTCAAAGCTCCAAGTACAAGAATTGCCGATTCGTAAAGATGGGCATCGACGACAAGGAACCCTTAGACAAGCTCTTTGCCGAAGAAAAATTCGACAAGGTCGTGAACCTCGCCGCCCAAGCAGGCGTGCGCTACTCCATCACGAACCCGTATGCCTACCTGCAAAGCAACCTGGTCGGATTCCTGAACATTCTGGAAGCCTGCCGCCACAACCAAGTCAAGTATCTCGTGTTTGCCTCGTCCAGTTCCGTGTACGGCCTCAACAGCAAGGTGCCCTACAGCGAAGACGACAAGGTCGACAATCCGGTAAGCCTGTACGCCGCCAGCAAAAAGAGCAACGAACTCATGGCCCACAGCTACAGCAAGCTTTACAACCTGCCCGTCGCGGGTCTACGGTTCTTCACCGTATACGGTCCGTGGGGACGTCCCGACATGTCGCCCATGCTCTTTGCCCGCGCTATTTCCAAGGGCGAACCCATCAAGGTATTCAACAACGGCGACATGATCCGCGACTTTACCTACATCGACGACATCGCCGAAGGCACCATCCACACGCTGGACCATGTGCCCGATGCCGCCAAGTGCCCGAACAACGTACCCTACAAGATTTACAACATCGGCTGCAGCCACCCCGTAAAGCTTATGGACTTTATCGCCGAAATCGAAAACGCTTACGGCGAGCCTGCCAAGAAGAACTTCTTGCCCATGCAACCCGGCGACGTGTACCAGACCAACGCCGACACCACCAAGCTCGAAACCGAGTGCGGCTACAAGCCCCACTGGAGCCTGCACGACGGCATCGCCGAATTCATGAAGTGGTACAAAAGCGACAAGAACCCGTTGAGGTAAACATTTTCGGAGGAAACAACATGAAAGCTATCTCCCGCGCTATTGCAGGCGCACTGTTCGCAACCGGTCTAGCCTCTGCTCAAGTCCAAATGGGCGGACACGCCGCAGTCAACTTCAGCACGCTCTGGGGTGACGGAGCTTCTGAAAAGGAAATCCCCTGGAGTCTCGGCCTTACAGCCGGCGCCGCCGCCAAAGTCGCCGTAAACGAAAAAGTCAGCGTTGTACCCGAACTCGATGTGGACTGGCGCCGCCAAAAAGACGACGAATTCACATGGAACACGTGGGCACTTGAATTACCCGTTCTCGCCCGTTACAACGTGTTACCTCAAATGTACTTTGAAGCGGGCCCGCGACTCGCGCTGCTCCTGTCCTCCGAAATGGAACAAGACTTAGGCAGCGTTGTCGAAACAACCAACTTCGGCAAAAATGACGCACTCAACGTTTTTGAATTCGGCATCGACGTCGGCATAGGCTGCTCGGTCACGCCCAATTTGGACCTGGGCATTCGCTATGGCGTGGGCCTGACCTCTATCATTGACGGCAAAAAATTCGAAAGCGACGACCAAGCCTTCAAGAACATGCAAATCCAAGTCGGCGGAATTTACTGGTTCTAGAAATAGAAGCTGAAAAATTTAAAGACTACATCACCGACCCCGATGGGCCGGTGTTTTTTTCTATGAGTGGGATTTCTTTAGGGGTTGTTTTAATCTTTTTATTCTCCATGGTAGAAACCAAAATAGATTAATGTATTCTAAAATGCAAGGCAAACAGCCTCTTCTCATTCATGTTGCAAACAATAGTTTGCAACAATTTTTTTGTAAAAATTTATTTTAAAATCGTTTCGGTATCCCCAAAATAGCGTGTTGTATATAGGGCCACTATTTACACACCCATCGCCTTAATGGCAAAGGATACATATGACTAAAGAACAATACGCAGAAATGCTCAAAGACATCAGCGAAACTCACAAGCAAGGAGGGAATATTTCAGCCTGCATCGAAAGCATCTCATTCGTAAATCCTGCCATCGTCGCCCCGTTCAGCAAGAACATCACGTCGGACATTGTAGCGGAAGACCAGCACCTGGATCGCATCGTACTTGAAGTACAACATGTCTGCGGCGATTCGTATCGCGACCGTCTCGTTCTTTACACGGCAAAACACACCGTTGCAAGCCGCGTTAAAGGCGAAGATTACAAGCTCAGAAATTTGAACCTCATCAGCCTCCAGATGTTCAACGGATTCCCGGAGTCTTCGAACTACAGGCACACCATTCGGCTCAAGAACCAGGACAACGAAGTTTATTTTGACAAGCAGACCATCACCTTAGTCGAAATCCCTAAATTGTGTATCTTTACAGAAGAATTTCTTGTAAGTGAGGCGATGAAAATGAGCGACCACAACTACGAACTCTACGTCGAAAAAAAACAGGCCCGCGAAGAAGGCCTCGCGGAAGGTCGCGCAGAAGGACGCGCAGAAGAACGTGCCGACAACCTTGCCGTATTGCAAGACATGAACCTGTCGCCCGAACAAATTGCCGAATTCAAGGCCAGACTCGAAGCACGCGGGAAATAGTCCGCAAAAAAAATCTTAAAGTAGACGATAAAGACTATACATACTTTGAGCACTCTGCTTACGCAGGGTGTTTTTGCTTAGTCGATTTCACAACAATGAATGAGCCCAGCACATAAATGCAGGGCTCATAATTCTTGGCAATTTAATTTAGACTTTATGAAAAAGGGGAAAAGCTACTGCCAACAATTATCACTTTGGCCATTTTGATCCATTTTAAAATAGGCTGTACAATTGCCAAGGTCAAATGATGGCCACCATTGCCAATCACTGACAAACGTATGACTTTGCACATTTCCGGAACAATCCTTATAAAGCATTTTCGCCCCAATAGGACCGGTCAGATGCCAATTAGCACTATTCGAACAAGTTCTTTTGTAGCATTGTCCCGCAGTCATCACAAAATTGCTTCCAGTCATATTTGTTGAATTATCATCATCACAGTCAAATGAAATTGTCTGCGCAGGAAGTTTGCAGTTAAACCATTCCAATTGTGCACTTTCATTATTTCCTGCCGATACGCAAAGAGTTACATAACCATCATCACCTGCGGAATATTCCTTTTGCAACAAGTTTGTTTCAGCATCATTCAATTCAGCTTCCTCACCATTTACACAGAACGACCTGCCTTCAGCGTTGCTCGATTGAACAGTGACTTTAGAAGCAAGGATTTTCACACACTTTGCATTTTTCCCAAAGCCATTCACACTTCCAAATCCATTATTTGTTTCGCATTCCCATGTAGTCGGATTTGCATCTGTAGGACAAGTAAACGGCTCTTCCGCATCAGCGACAGTTATCGTCTTAGAACAAGTACCGCTGAAATTATTGTCACAAGCACAAGCAATGGACAACGTTTTTTCACCACTAGCCATGGCCTTTCCTATAACCTGTAGTTCATTCTCGTTTTCAGGGAAATATACAGAACTTATTGAATTAGACGCGTCGGTAAATGAGCAATTCGAGCAATTTATATTTTTTGTTGCCGTGAATGTATAAGAAGCCTTTTTATTCAATTCTGTCGGAGTTACACTACACGTAAGAGCAGACCCGATATTCAAGGTTCCACTACAAATTGAGAAGCCCTGATACACGACAGAATATGCGTAGCTACCGGCCACCGCAGGAGCCGTCATAGTATTATTCCAGCATCCACCAGAATTACAATCTATCGTTTTAGAAGTTTCTCCAATTGTCCACGTAAGTTTATCAGATCCATCAATATTCAAATTCGGAACATTTACAGACAATTGTTGCCCCTGATACAAATCACCCGTTATAGAGCAACTCACAGCTTCCGGTTCAGCAACAGTTAATGTGGCTTCGCACGAAACTCCACCATTGACAATCAACTTATACGTCATTTCCCCGGCCTTTGTCGGTTTCACCCAAACGTCATAATTGCCACCGGTCCAGAAGGTTCCGTTAGAAGACACCTCATTTCCATCACCATCAACAAGCTTTATAGATGCGTTTTGATGTGTTCCCGTAAACTGAGACGATCTGAACGTAGTACTTTGACCAAAACCAAGAGATGTATTGTCAAAAGAGCACGTCGCTTGAATTTCAGATTGTTGCTGATTTTCATCTACCACAGTAAACGAGCCAGGATTACATTCCACCTCGGCGAATGGTCTAGAAGCATTTTTCTGTCGCATTTTCACTGTATAAGTTCCCTTCGGGAGAGGCGATGTAGAAGAATTCAATGCAAATGGAGAAGAATTCAACCCGGTAAAGTCACCCGTAGCATCGTCCTGAGCGATAACAACACCGGTTTCTTCCACATAAACTTCATAGCCACACCTGTTATCCGGACATCCACCAAGAGTATATTCAACAACAGGAATTCCTCGGCCCACAACAGCAGAATTCTTCAACAGCCTACATGTAGCACTAATAGACGATATTGGATACGGATCCGTAATACAAGTTGACGTTGCAGAGCCATTTTCCATCAAAGAAACCGTGAACACATAATTCTTTCCAGTATTTTTAACATATGGATTATCCTTCCAATCAAACAAAACGGTCTTCGCCTTTCCCGAAGCATCGCCCCAGCTACAGCTTTCTCCGCCGCTAGCACCACATGAAAGCGAGGACGGATTCATATTGTCCGTATATACTTCATTAGAATTGACGGACACCTGAATTTCTCCGGCTCGATCCGCATTATTTACAACAGCTTGTATTTTCCACTCATTAGTAGCCATATTGTAACTTGCATAACACCTTCCAACACTTAACACATTGGGGCAAGACGTCATAACGCTGGAAACCATTGTTGCTCGGGCTCCACTTGTCAAGTTATGAATGTATACACCCATTACTTTTTCAGGATTAAAGCCTTCCGCATCAGATAACGAACTTACATCTATCGAAATATCTCCCGTGGCGTTTGTTCTGAACGTCTGGCTGTATTTCGCATCTGAACCATATGAATAAGCATCATTTTCATACTGGCTAAACATGGATATTTCCACTGTATCTAGCGAGGGATTATTCAAATTAATTTTGAGCGTTGCATCACGCAAATTAGCCAAATCAGCACCATCGACATTCCAATATTCTCCGCTACTGGAACCATCAACATACTTGAATTCATATGTTCTTGTACAAGGAGTAAAGTCTCCCACCCAGAACGGCCCACATTCAGCATTCACACTTGCCCAGGGTTTATCGTCATATGTCAAACCACAATCAGACACCCCAGCTTTTGCGATTCTTCTATCAGATCCATGGGAACCTTCCATTCCAAAAGTATACCGTTCACCACAATCAAAGAAAGTTCCATCATCAGCGAGCGCCGAACCGGTACAAACAAGATCTTCATTATTGTTTCCATTATAATAATAATGTTGTTCACATTGTCCATACCCTTGATCAAACCAAGCAGACAATCCAACCCACGGATACACGGCGGTTCCTTTGGGCACAATCCCCCCTGCATAATTCGCCTTAAACGAGCATTTGATTGTAGGATAAGTGTCCCAACACTCTGCATTATTATCTTCACTATACCAGCCAATACCATATAATTCAAAATTCGGATCCCCTAAACGGAAACCAACCGTTTCATTCGTTCCATAGACCTTCAAATTTTCCACTCCAGGCATCTTGGTATTATTTAGCGCAAATGAAGTGGAATACGTTGTAGTGCTAAAGGTACTCGGAATTGCCGACACAACCAAAGTATCGCCATTTCCATCAATACCTTTAATAGTAGCCGAAGCTAGAACAACAGCCCCATCATTGGCATAAGCGGTTGCAAAACCGTTATACAAAGCCGATTCCATACACACATCGCTACCATTCAAGCAAAGTCGGGCCGTAATACTGTTGTTGTCATCCAAATAAAGGTTTAACATCAAGTAGCTCGAGGTATCCGCAGCGCTTCGTAAAATAAAGCCAGTATTTTTTATAGCAGCCTTAGCTATATTCTTATTGGAGGAGGACATTTTAGATATTTTAAACTGAGCCTTCAATGTTCCATAAAGACCAGCTTCAACACTACTAAGAATAGTAACCTTCGGCATTTGAGATTCTTTTTTATGCCGCGTAACAGATTCTTTTAATTTGATTTTTTTATCATAAGTATCCAATTGCAAATCGTCTAAAGAGCCCTCAACCAAAAGCCACTTTGCATTATTTTTGCAAACATGATTTGTTGAGGTGCAAGGCGTAATACAATATTCACTTGTTACTTTTTCATCAGTACTTGTTGAATTTTGTGAGGTACAAGAAAGACCCTGTTGTCTAAATTCATCAAAGAAACAGTGTTTGTCTTTCTCATTAAAATGCGCATAAACTACATCATCTTCGCTTACATAGAACGAAACTATCCGCTGATTCAAATTCGACAAGCCCTCGCAATCAGAGCCAGATTCACACTTCCAGCGATTAAAATCACTAGGACTACCCGGCAAAGAAAGGGTCACCTTTGAACCTCTATACACATCAATTGCGCAATTATCATGATTAGCACTAAAACTTGCATAAGAACAATCCATTTCTCGGGTATTGCCGTTATTATCAACAACATCAACATGTACCGTCTGCTGAGATCCAACAGCATCTCCCCCAAAACCAGTTTTAAACGTCAAAGTTGACGCTTTCAACCCTGCATACATATAATACAGCCCATTCGGCGTCAACTGAGCAGAATAAGAATTATATTCAGAAGGAATTACAACTTGGCAACCACTCGGCACAGTTCCTTGAGTCAAACTAATATTTGACGCAATATCACAGACCCAATCATGATTAGCAGTCAACGTCCTACATCCGTCGCCACCATTAGCAGACACATTCACCCATGTGCCAATTTCCGGACAATCAGGCCATTCCGCAGTATTTGCCTGCCGTTTCAAAACACTGCCTTCTGGGCATTCATCTGGATAGGTCGCGCAATAATCATGCAAACTTTTTAATTCAACATTCGCCGACGCTGCGACATATATTGATTCCAATCTTTTTAAACCTGGGCGACAGCCTTCACAATCAACAATAGTAAGATTTATTCCTCCTGAGGAAGCATTTTTGTTCTTCACATTAAGAATTTCTTTTGACGTCGTTCCACTCGGAATAGTTACAGTACAGAAGCCATTACTGCACGTCGTACTAGCATCGTACTCAGTAATTTCCCATGCATTTTCATCATAATTTGTCGGTATTGAAACCTTAACCACATATTGCTCGGAAGACTGTCCATCTAGCACAATTGTAGGTGTTGTTGTCGCATTCTTCGCCAATTCAACCGAGGTTAACTCAAAATTCGCCTCTGGCGTTCCGCTCAAAGTGCCCTTAACAACAACATAGAACGGTACCTGACTTTCAACATCATCGACTTTCGCCTTCACCGTACATGTAAAATAACCTTCCGAAAGATATCCCGTCTCAGTAGTATACAATTTTCCCGTTGTCGGAATACCTCCAGTACAAGTAACAGTTTTATTCGTCACCGGAGATTTACTATTGAGCGGAACAGCTCCATAATAGTCATCTAAAGAACCCTTAGGATCTTTGGATATATACACAACTCTTGGGAGAACAATAAAGGAGCCTCCCAAATTTTGAGCATTAGCCAAAGCAGATTCAGACTCAGCATTCTTATATTGCGACTCCACCGAGATTCTCAGCTGCGGGGCACTAGCAATGTAATAAGCGTCAGAACCTCCAAACACCTCCGTAGAAACCGACGTTTCAGAAGTTGCAGAGCTAGAAGAGCCTAGGGTTGTCAGCTTTTCGCCACAATCTGTATTTTCATACGGGCACAACACTCCATTCATTACCAAGTCATTTATCAAATCCTGGTTCATTTCCATTTTATTGATGGTCATATCCTTTACGCGAGCACAATTTTCCGCTTTGGCATAGATGGAACCACTCAAAACAGCATCATTGTTAAACAGGAAATTAGCCACATCTTTATCGGTAAAGATGAAGTAATTATACGTCCCCGGATCTTTCGGTTGCAAAGATGACGAGGCTCCTTGACGCAAATACAAGAAGACATACGCATCCTTTGCTGTCGGAGGGAACGCATTTTGCCCAGGGTCGTTTTCAAAGACAATAATATACTTGTGAGTAAGCGTTCCTGAAGGATTTTTCATTCCCGTACTACGAATACTAACAACAAGATATCCATTGAAAAGATTGTCCGTTGATTGTTGTGCATAGCAATTATTCAATTTGTCAACAATATCATCCGTCCACTCTTTAATATTTG
The DNA here is from genome assembly GCF_002210295.1 of Fibrobacter sp. UWB5. Lineage (NCBI taxonomy): Bacteria > Pseudomonadati > Fibrobacterota > Fibrobacteria > Fibrobacterales > Fibrobacteraceae > Fibrobacter > Fibrobacter sp. UWB5. Next base: position 102,615 of record NZ_MWQH01000004.1, read on the forward strand.
CGGCACATCCCTTAGTTGCGTATTCCTTAAATACATCATAGGAATTCTTTAGCATGTCATCCACTTTATAGTCTGCGCCAAAACAACCGCCACCTTTATGCCAAATAGAATCGCAAGTAGTTTTAATAGATTCGCCACAGTCTAAATCAGTCGGATCCGTCGCACTGAAAGATCCCTTTACGCTAAACCAAGACGGAACGGAGCAGAAAGGTCTGAATCCTTCTGTAGAAATCTTCTTGCAATAAGGCGAGCCAACAATGGAGCCATCTTCGCAACTATTATTTTTATCATTATGCAAACAATCAAAATGATACCCTCTATAATGCGGAGTCAATGAATAGCTAATCGGCGCCATCCAGCCACCACCTGTGGTAACCAAATCCTGATAGTAGAAATATTCCCCACCTACATAATAAGCTCCCATTTCGGAATCTTTAAATGGCTGCATACCCATGGGACCTGGACCTGCAGCATGTCCGGTACGTACCTGGCGCAAATCTTTACGATTGTATTTCTTAAATTCCACATCTTTTTTGCCCGGCCCAGGTTCAGTATAATAGATGTAATACTTATCCGTAGCCGCAGTGCGCTCCCACGCATAAGGATGATAAGTATTGTCATCTTCCCAATAGCTCCACTGATCGGCCCATGTAAATCCAAAACCTTCCAATTGAGCACAAACAGCTTGATAATAATTGGCTGTCACTTTATCACAAGTTTTCGCATTTTTTTTGTCTTCTTTAAATGATTTATTGTGCAAAGCACTATAATGTTCCGACTCCTTACCATATTTAATATACGCCGTTCCAGAACTTTCAGCAAAAACAATGCGTCCATAACGCGAGTCAATTCCAGAATTGTCATTCACAACATATTGACCATCGGAAACTTCACCGAAAGCGACATTAAAGGGGCCCGGCATCCATACACTTTGCTTAACAACAAAGTCATGATTATTTCCGGACGACAACAGAAGAGCATTCTCGTCTAGGCAAAAATTTCCATGAATAACGGGAGAAAGAGCCCCCTGATTCGTCACCATCGTTCCTTTCAAATAGACATTACTGTCTACATTGAATCCAGGATCAGCCTGTGAACCCATTTCAACGGAACCATTGAAATACACATTTCCTTGAAGTCTCGCCGTAAAGCTTTTTGCATCCTTTTCCACATACAAATCGCGGCCAGTGAAGCCATTGTTTGCGCTCAAATTTCCACCAATACACGCCGTCTCACCAATATGCAAATTATTACCCGTAAGTTCAGCGTTTCCTGTCACAACAAACACCGTTGAAACTGTATTCGGGTTTCCATACCAATCTCCATTCACAAGAATCGAGGTTGAATTCATGTTACCATGGTTTTCCATGGATCCACCAAAATAATTGTAATTAAAGAAAAAGTTCGAAGTCGTTTTCTTAGCAGGAATAGTAACCCTATATAAGCCATCCACTTTTAAAATGGCCGCCTCGGTATACGATGCCACGCCATTACGAGATTTTCCTTTAGATAAAATTTTCAATTTATATGGTGATGATTCTGTATTGACACCGGTAAGCCAAACATCGTAACTTTGTCCACCCCTCTTAAATTCAGCCATTTGTCCATCAATTTTTATAGGATGATTTCCTCCATCTATATATTTCTTGATGAGAGCACCAACATCATTTCCATGATGAGTCATCCACGCACGAGTCGCCTCAATACCCGCTTCTGCAGACTGGAAAGCTTCACGCTGAATCATTCTTGCTCCCGACGACCTTGATTCAGAGGTAATCCATTTATATGTTGCCGTTGCAGCAATGGTTGCAATCAACATAAAGAGAAGAACAACTATTAGAGAAACACCCGATTTTAAGCACATCGAGCGTTCAAACATAAATTTCTTTTTGTTCATTCCGATTCCACTTGACATAATGCCCTCCTAGTCTCTTGGGCCGTTACTAGGCGCAGGGACTACCAAGGTGACTTCGCCGGTTTCTCCATTGCCACCAGCTTTGGCACCTCGCTTAATGGATAAGGTTAATTTGAATGCCTTTACATTCTGTTTGTCATTTTCTTTGATAGTAGTGACTACACTGCCAAATTTGTCTTTACCAAAAGTATAGTTTTCCGAAGTACGTCGTTTAAGACGAAGATCTTTTATCGTCAAAGACCCCTTAGCCACTACAGGTGAGTATATGGCAAAGGTAAACATCATACACACTTTTTTTATAGAATCTGGCACCGTAAAACGCATCACACGTTCCACATTAGAGCCATCACTACTAGATGGTGGATAAAACATAAAGTCATTTAATTTTGTCGGTTTCGTCCCATTCAAATGAACAAAGCCAACTGACATATGATCTCGACCAGGAACGAACATCTGCATATTGTCCGAAGTCCCCGACCCCGAATTCGGGTACGGAACCTTAAATGAGATTTCATATTCTTCATTTGGCGCAAATGTAAAATTATTGCCTTCTTCGTTACAAAGAGCTGCCCAAGAATCAGACTCACCCGTATTCTGAAGGACAATAACCTGATGTTTCAACTGACCATCGGTAACAGGCAGTCCTTCTGACATATTGTAATTTGTCGAAAATCCACTCAGCGTTACAGATTGCCCTCCCTCACTTACCAAAAGAGGTTCCAAATTTGTTTCACCATACCGAGGATACAATTTAAATGCATTTCCACCTCCTGGCGGGAAAATTTGCTCTTGTCTGTAATCCAAATTGCCAACATCACTACGAATCAACGGAATACCCGGCTGGACAATAAAATCCTTAATTTCCGTAGCCATTTCTGTTATGTATTCTTCCATTGCAGCACCATCTGTGCCTTTGGGCGCACAAGGATAATCATTAACCGAAGTACTCTTCTTATCCAAAATAACACACTGACGTTTTAAAGTCGTGGAATTATTTGCAGTCGTTAAAAACCAAGCAACCTCTTCTATAGCTTCATAATGGCCAAGGGTATCATAACGTAAACGCCTAAAAATAAGACTATCCGTATTTCCCGTCGTGGCATTGTTCACAATCCTAAATGACGAGGAATCCTTCTTAACGTCGATTGCGTTATTCGGATCCATGTATATATCAGAAATATGAGAGACATCAAAATAATCACTAGAAGAGGCCCCTACAGATTCCAATGAGCTCTTGGCCCCCATTTGAGCCAAGTCATCCTTCAAGAGCATTCCCACATTTTCAGCAACCTGATTCGCTTTAATCATATTATCCGTACGAATGCGGAACTTGGTAGAATTACTAAACGCTTCTCCAGCAACAACGACAATAATGCCTACAATAGCCATGTAGACAAGCAACTCCATAAGCGTAAAGCCCTGCTTATGGATTGCCGCGCTGCGCTCGCAATGACGTTTGCAACTCATCGAATTACCCCTGAAACCGTAATAGACTGAACCGAATTTTTAAAATGCCAACTCACTTTAACATCTAGCCTTTTGGCATACACATGAGAATAACTGCTAGAACTCATAGCAGACAAAAGCAATGACCCCGTATTAGCAGTATATTCCGCGTCCGGCGACACAGTAACTTCAGCCCTATAATCAACAGTCATTTTATGGCTCAACACACCGGGTTGTCCTTCCCAGGTACGTTTAATAGGATCAATAATAATGGGTTGAATCACACCTGCGCCATTCTTCAACTTTTCATCGGTAAGGTTTGCAATTCCTAAAGCACCAAGCGAATCTATAATATTTTGAGCAACTTCAGTAGCCCCATCACGGCCACGAATACGCAGCAACGCTTCACGATTGCCGCCCTGTAAATTGAGCAAAGCTACGTATAAAAAACCGAGCACAGCAGCTGCTATTAGCACTTCGACAATGCCGAAGCCTTGCTTGCTGCACGGGCATTTTTTACCCTGCAAATGTCCACTCACCTTCACCATAACACCACCTACAGTTCAACCCAGTTGCTCCAATCACTGTCTTTAGTGCCGTCGTGGTTCACCTTCCACATCGGAATCACCCAATTTTTTTTCTTATCCTTACGAACAGCGCCATAGACATCCTTATCACCATACTGTACGCAAGCCCCACCTTCAGGAGGAGTGGCAGCAATACCTAAGCGAGGTTTAAAAACGCCATATGCAGTAAACCAATCCTGGGTAACCGGGCCACATTTAGCCATGCCCACGAACTGACTTGGTGGATCTAGAACTAAAGAGTCTATTATTCCGTCACTCGGAGTGGTACAATCCTTTTTTTGGTCATCACGCACCACATAAATCTTTTGATGGTTTCCGGAGGGAACCTTCATACACAACACAGCCGAAAGTTTATTGGACTCATTCGCCACCCTTTCGACAAAGGCTGCGGTATTAATGGCAGCATCCTTAATGCGGGCATTTGCAACAGCACCTTGCAGCCCCGCTACTCCCATAGCCGAGAGAATGCCCATAATGGATACAACCACAAGGACTTCGACTAGGGTGTAACCCGCCTTAGTACAACAAGCTGTTCGCTTTGCAAACACCATATACCTACCTTACACAACTTCAAGTCAAAAATAGAACAAAGTATTGTTGGCGTCTAAACCCAGGGGTTTTCGGCAGCCTTTTTCTAAAATAACTTATTTTTTTACAAAACGCTCAAAATTTTTACAAAAATGGCGAAATATTCAAAAATTCGCCACTTTTTTGTAAATTTTCTAGTAAAAAGGGTGTTTTTCCGCACACCCTTTAAAATTGCAAGTTTTTTGTAAGATTATTTGGTATAGTAGCTAAAGCCGCCCGTTGCGCCCCAATGCCAGCCAGGGAGCTCGCCAACGATATTGGAGGCGCCCAAACGGACTTCCCAATTCTCATTGATGCGGTAGCCGGCAGTAAGGTATCCTGTCACGACGAGCGGGAAGTCAAATTCAGATATAGTGCCACTCGATCTGGAAACATTGTCGTCATCGTCTCCAGGATACGAGGGGTCAGGCCGATAAATGTTTACCGAGAAATTCAGCGAGTAAGGGCCATAATAGGTGCTGGCGTACCCGCCATAGGTAATGACCGTTCCCATGCCATTGGACGACTCAAACGGATATTTGTCTAAACGATCCGAGCTTAGGAAGGTGTCGCAATCGTATGTTGTTCCCGAATAATTGAATTTGCGGAAATACATCCACATACCTAGCGAGCCACCCACTTCGAAATACTTGGTGTTTATACCTAAAATAAGACTGCTGTACAGCCCTTTATCGAGAGCAAAAGTAAAGCCCCAAAGGAAGAGATCTTTTTTGCTGATGTAATCTAAAGAGGCCTCTACATACGGGTACATTATTTTGTAGGTGCCGTCTACTTTTTCTTTAACTTCTTCGGGTTTATAGCCCCTGCACCTGGTAAGATCGCCACAGCCGTCCATGGAGTTTCTGAGGCCGTGAAGCTGTTCTTTATCTTGTGGACCCGCGTGTACGTTTGCAGACAAGCGAACGTTAGCGGTATTGGGTTCTTTATAATTACCCGCACCGCGGATTTCGGGAGCAGCAGGAGTTTCCATTTCAAATTTTTCTACGTGGGCGTAATGGCTCGTATAGCCGCAGCCAACGAGAAGGATAGAACCTAACAGAAGGGCGCATAAATGTTTCATACAACATTAAATATATATTCGTTTTTAAGAAAGGAACCTTTTTTTTAAAAAAGAGATTATTTTAAAGAATGGTTGTTTTTAAAAGGGTTGTTTTATGAAACGTATTCTAGCCGCAATCATCGCAAGTGCTGCAACATTGTCCACCGCCGCCATCGACATTTCCGTCGACGCACAAAAGGGCATCAAGAAAATTTCGCCGTACCTTTACGGGCGAAACATCGACAAGGTGAGTGACACCAAGGTTGAAAGCGACGCAGACGAAGAGGCTTTTATCGCCCAAATGCTCGATGCGGGCATTCACTTTTTACGCGCGAACAACGGCAACAACGCCACGCGCTACAACTGGCGCCACAAAATGACGGTTCACCCGGACTGGTTCAACAACGTCTACTCGCACGATTGGGCGATTACCGCGCAAAAGGTTCTCGACAACATGCCGGGGGTCGACGCGATGTACGCCTTCCAGCTCACGGGCTATGCAGCCAGCAGCACCGAATACAATTTCCCCGACTGGAACTGGAAACAGGAGCACGGCTCTTATCCGTCGCAGACATTCGACCTCGCGGGCGGCGGCGAAGTTTCCGACGATGGCGAAACACTCATCAAGGCAGGCGATGCCTCGCTCTACAACATGGAATGGCCCGCCGACTCGACCGTCGCGATTATTCCGCACTGGAAAGACGAACTCCAGTATGACATGAGCCGTTTTAAATACTGGAGCATGGACAACGAGATAGAAATCTGGCGCGGCACGCATTCCGACCTGGATTTGCCTGTCACGGGAGACTTTCTCGTTGAACGCTACATCGATGTCGCCAAGAAGGCCCGCGCCGCCTGGGGCGACATCAAGCTCACCGGCCCGGTGGTCGCAAACGAATGGTTCTGGTGCTCCGTGTCCTCGTACAACAAACAGGATAGACCCAAAGGCCCCGATCGCGATTACTGCTGGCTAGAATACTTTATCATGAAAATCGCCGAAGAGCAGAAAAAATCCGGCGTTCGCCTGCTCGATGTTTTCGACATTCACTGGTACCCGAGCGAAAAAGATTACGAATCGCGCGTGAACTGGCATCGAGTTCTATTCGACACCACCTATAACTATCCCGGAGCAAACGGGATCAAGATGGTGAACGGCGGCTGGGACAACGACAACCAAAAGGAATACATCTTCAAGCGTATCAACGACTGGCTCGAAAAATATTTCGGCAAGGATCACGGCATTACGCTCGGCATTACCGAAACCGACCTGAACGATTCTGATCCTATGGTGACAGCGCTCATCTATGCGTCTTTCCTCGGAACCATGCAGGACAACGGTGTCGAGATTTTCACCCCGTGGACATGGGGCGACGGCATGTACGAAACGGTGCACCTGTTCAGCCGCTACGGCCACCCGAACCGCGTGCAGTCCACCTCCAGCAACGACTCGCTAGTGTCTGCCTACAGTTCCATCAGCAACAAGGGCGACTCGCTCACAGTCATCTTCGTGAACCGCGCCGAAAAGGACGCACAAGAAATCAACCTCGATCTTGCGAACTTCGCCTCCGACGGAAAGGTCAAAACGCTCACCTTGCAAAATCTCCAAGGCGAAACATTCGTTTCGCACACAAGCAATGCCTTGAAAGAAAACGCAGTTGAGGCAAATGCGCAGGGCGGAACGACCACTGCGACAAGCTACAGCATTAACAGTTTCAGGATGACGCTCCCCGCCAAATCGATTACCGCAGTGCTACTCACTTCTAACAGCCCGACCGTCGTTGACGCCATCAGGCCAAAAGCCACGATTCGTCCCGCGCCCCAATACGGAAACACGAGCCGCTTCGACACCAAGGGCCGAAATGTCACGCACACCCGCACAAGCCCCGGGTTCTACATTCTGCGATAATAAATAGTTTCCACCTTAAAGCGGGATTTTCCGTATAATAAAGAAAACGCCCTTCCGCAAAGAAAGAGCGTTTTTAGAGTCTTTTTGAGATTGCTTCGGGCTCTTATGCGCGAACCGTCGTGAAGGCGAAGGCTTCCCCGTCGGCATCATTCGCTTCCAAGCCATCGGCTGCGGCAGCCCACTTGATAGCGACCGCTTGGGTCTCACCGGCAATATAGGCTTCATTCTCCGCGACAGCTTGCTTGAAGACTTCGCTTGCAGAGAACAGCGTCACTTCGATCTTGTCGGAGATAGCGTAGTTCTGGTCCTTACGGCGGTTCTGGATGCGGTTCACGAGTTCGCGGGCCACGCAGGCGCGGCGGAGTTCGTCCGTGATCTTGAGGTCCAGAGCCACGGTGAAGTGCTGGTTGGCTTCCACGGCCATGCCGTCGGCCACGATGCGGTTGAGCATCAAGCAATCGGCACCGACTTCACCGAAGTCGAACTTAATGGTTTCGCCAGCCTGGAGAGCCTTGATTTCATCAACACTCAGCGAATTCAGCTTGGCAGAAATCACCTTCATGTTCTTCGCGTAATCCGGGCCCTTCGCCTTGATAGCGAGGAAGTTCGGCTTGGCGGAGAGCTGCACGAGCTTGGTTTCGTCTTCGAGGAACTTCATTTCGCGAACGTTGAGTTCTTCGAGGATCAAGTCCTTCATGGTCTCAGCGACGTTCTTTTCTTCGGTGCCGTGAGCAACCACCGTCATGCTGGCAATCGGCATACGGTTCTTTACGTTGTTCGTAGCACGAATCACACGACCCATTTCGACCATGCCACGCACCATGGCGATGCGTTCCACGAGCTTTTCGTCCATGAGGGACTTGTCGGCGCTCGGGAATTCGCAGAGGTGCACGCTCACCGGGGCGTTGGCATCCACTTCGCGGACGAGAATCTGGTAGATTTCTTCGGCGAGAAGCGGGAGGAACGGAGCGAGGATCTTGGAGAAGTCCACCAGCACCTTGTACATGGTGGCGTAGGCAGCGTTCTTGTCGCCATCGTTTTCGCTCTTCCAGAAACGGCGGCGGCTGCGGCGCACGTACCAGTTCGTGAGGTCATCCACCGCGGCAATCACGGCGGGCACCACGTTGTACAAGCGGTAGGCCTTCATTTCCACCTCGACCTTGGCGGCCAAATCCTGCAGCGTTGCAAGCATCCAGCGGTCAAGTTCGTTGTCGCTCTTGACTTCCTGACCGGGCTTCCAGTTCAACTGGCCCTTGGCGGCGTCGGCGTTGTGGTTAGAGACAAAGAATGCCACAGCGTTCCAAAGCGGCAGCATCACCTGTTTCACGATGCCCTTCACGCCTTCTTCGCTGAAGCGCAGGTCTTCGGCCTTCAAAGCGGCGGAGTTGATCATGAACAAGCGAATGGCGTCGGCACCCGTGCGTTCGATGAGGTCGTTCGGGTCCGGGTAGTTGCGCTTGGACTTACTCATCTTGGAACCATCTTCGGCCAAGATAATACCGTTCACAATCACGTTCTTGAATGCCGGCTTCTGGAACAGAGCATTAGAAAGCACGGTCAACGTGTAGAACCAACCACGGGTCTGGTCGAGGCCTTCGGCAATGAAGTCAGCCGGGAAGCTGCGTTCCACGAGTTCCTTGTTTTCGAACGGGTAATGGCGGCTGGCATACGGCATGGAACCGGATTCAAACCAGCAGTCGAAAACTTCCGGCGTACGGCGGTAGACCTTGCCGTTCTTTTCGATGGTGAGCTTGTCCACGAAGTGCTTGTGCAAGTCGTCGAGCTTCACGCCGGTGAGCTGCTGCAGTTCTTCGATAGAACCGACAGCAATCATGTCGCCGTCGTCAGAGAGCCACACCGGAATCGGTGTACCCCAGAAGCGGTTACGGGAAAGGTTCCAGTCGCGGGCACCTTCGAGCCACTTGCCAAAGCGTCCATTCTTGATGTGGTCCGGCACCCAGTTCACCGTCTGGTTGTTTTCGACCATCCATTCCTTCAGGGTCTTGGTCACGCCGTCCTTGCTCGTGACAGGCGCGTCGATCTTCAGGAACCACGTCTTGAGGGCACGGTAAATCAGAGGAACGCCGGTACGCCAGCAGTGCGGGTAGCTATGGACAATCACGTCCTGCTTGAACACGCGGCCCTGTTCCTTGAAGAAGCGGATTATTTCCTTGTCGGCTTCCTTGGCGCCCATGCCCTTCCACATCGGGACCTTGTCCGTGAACTTGCCTTCGGTATCGAGCGGGTCGAAAAGGCCGAGGTCGAGTTCTGCGCCCTTCTGAAAGTCTTCTTCACCAAAGGAAGGAGCGGTATGCACGGCGCCAGTACCGTCTTCGGTACTCACGTAATCGGCGGGGTAAATCTTGTAGTGGCGGGACAACTGGTCCGGCGTCACGAATGCATCGGAAATACGGGAGAGCGGTTCGTAGTCCTTGCCCACAAGTTCAGAGCCCTTGCAAGTATCAACGATGTTCGGGTTCTTGAAGTAGGCGGCGGTACGGCTAGCGGCAATCCAGTACTTCTTGCCGTCCTGTTCCACCAGGTTGTAGTCCATGTCCGGACCCACAACGATGCAGAAGTTGGAGTAAAGCGTCCACGGGGTCGTCGTCCACACGAGGATGCTCGTGTCCTTGAACTTGGGCTCGTTCGAGTTAATCGGGAAAATCAGCGTGAGGGACGGGTCCTGACGGTCCTTATAGCCCTGGTTCGTTTCGAAGTTCGAAAGCGGGGTGGCAAGCGCCGGGCTGTACGGCTGGATGCGGTAGCCCTGGTAGATGAGGCCCTTGTCGAAGCACTGCTTGAACACCCACCACACAGATTCCATGAAGTTCTTGTCCATGGTCTTGTAGCCCTTGTCGAAGTCGACCCAGCGGCCCATGCGGCGCACCGTCTTCTTCCATTCGCTGGTGTACTTGAGCACCTTGCCGCGGCAAGTTTCGTTGAACTTATCGACACCGAGCTTCTGGATTTCGGCAACGCCAGCGAGACCGAGTTCGTTCTGCACGAGAGATTCAATCGGAAGACCGTGGCAGTCCCAACCGAAACCGCGCGGAACCTTCTTGCCCTTCATGGTCCAGTAACGCGGAACGATGTCCTTGATGGTACCGGCAAGCAAGTGACCGTAGTGCGGAAGGCCCGTTGCAAACGGAGGGCCATCGTAGAAAGTGTACGGTTCGGTTTCCGGACGGCTGTCAAGCGACTTCTTGAAGCTTTCGTCCTTGTCCCACAATCCGAGCACGCGCTCTTCGATCTGCGGGAAGGTCTCTTCTTTCTTTACTTCACGAAACATGGGTTACCTCAAACCCCGCGGCACCGCGCCACGGGCATTAAATTTTCGGGCGTAAAGATAGAAATTAGCGGGAACTATGGCAAAGCGGCTTACCGCTTTAGGCTACCCTTTCTTCAGGATTTCTTCGATATCGGCGCGGCTGAGGTAGGCTCTTGCGTTCAGGGCGGCGGCAATTTCGCATAGCGACTTGCGGCAAGCCATCAGAATGTTGAAAAGCTGCTCGACCACGTTCGCCTCGGACAATTGAAAATAGTAGCAGGCCGCCTGAAAACGCTGGTAGTCCGGATCGCTCTTGTAGAGTTCCGCAGGGAGATCCTTCATGACCGTATCCAGATCGCAGGCAAAATCCTTACGCATCAGGAATTCAGCCAAATGGCCCGCCATGGCAATGTGGGCATCGCCTTCGAGTTCGCTTCCGGCGATGTGGGTAATGCCGGGGCGCTCCTTGGACTTGTCCATTTTGACGTATTCGAGGGGACGTTTAAACAGAAAGGCAATAAGCGCGTGACCCGCCTCATGGTTACACAACTTTTTGAATTCTTCTTCGCCGAAGAACTCCACCAACGATTCTCTTGTTAATGTTTGTTCCGACATTGCGTAATCCAACTATCCGAAAAAAGTAATACAAAAATACAAATTTGAGCACCGATTTTTACCACGAATATTCCAACTTGGAATATAATTTATCATAAAAAAAGCCGCCAAAACTTGCTTTTTGGAGCACTCAGCACTTATATTGTCTATAAATCCTTCAACCAAAAAGGGGGCTTTAATGTCCAATGCAAGGTCAAATATGAGACATATCGTTCTCATAACACTATCTGCCGCGATCGGCGGATTCCTATTCGGTTTCGACTCGTCCGTGATTAACGGGGCGAACGGAGCCCTTAAAGCACACTTCCATGCGACTGATTATGAACTCGCCTGGGCTGTTTCACTTGCACTGATTAGCGCGGCTGTCGGTGCATTTTTTGCAGGTCGAATTGCAGACGCCTTCGGACGCGTAAAATGCATGCTTTTCGCCTCGGACCTGTTCCTGTTAAGCGCAATCGGTTCCGGTATTCCTTTTGGTATTTCTGACTTTATCTTGTGGCGCGTGATAGGCGGTTTCGGCATCGGCATGGCAAGCATCATCGCCCCGATTTACATCGCCGAAACAGCACCTGCCCACTTGCGTGGACGACTAGGTTCGATGCAGCAGTTCGCCATCGTGATAGGCATTTTCGTGGCGCTTCTTTCGAACTACCTGATTGTGCGTATCGCAGGCTCTGCCAACAACCCGATGATTGGCCATGTCAAGGCTTGGCAGGTGATGTTCTGGGTCGAAATCATTCCGGCAATCCTTTACGGATACGCCGCCTGGAAACTCCCCGAATCGCCGCGTTACCTGATCCACAAGGGATTTATCGAGCAAGCCCAAAAAGTACTAGCACAAATCAACCCTGAAGGCGTCGATAAAGAAGTGGAAACCATCCAGTCTTCTTTCAAGAACAAGAAACAGCCCAAGTTTATTGACCTGATCAAGATTATTGACGGCAAGGAGCGCATTTCGCCGATTCTGTGGGCTGGCCTCGGACTCGCCATTTTGCAGCAACTGGTGGGTATTAATGTCATCTTCTATTATGGTACCATGCTCTGGCAGAGTGTCGGCTTCGGCGAAAGCGACGCCTTCCTTACGAGCGTGATTTCGAGCGGTGTGAACTTGGTGATGACCGTGGTTGCCATTTTGCTTATCGATAAGATTGGCCGTAAGCCACTCCTGTTGATCGGTAGCATTGGCATGGCGATTACCTTGAGCACACTTACCGTATGCTTTATGAGCGCAGGTGCCGACGGCACGCTCCCGGGAACGGCCGCCATTATCGCCTTGATTGCTGCAAACCTCTACATTACCTTCTTCGCGGCAACGTGGGGTCCGGTCATGTGGGTGATGCTTGGCGAAATGTTCAACAACCGCATCCGCACCATCGCAATCGCTATTTGCGGTCTGGCCCAGTGGTTCGCGAACTTCGTGGTCACCTGGACGTTCCCGGTGCTTACCGGCAAAGACGGCATTGGCGTCGGCCCGACTTACGCCCTGTATTCATTCTTTGCAATCTTCAGTATCTTCTTCGTGGCCAAGTTCATCAAGGAAACGAAGGGCAAGGAACTGGAAGAAATGTAGGTATGAGGTATGAGTTGTGACTCATAACTCAACTGATTATTGATAGTAGAGCGGCGTTTAACGCTGCTCTTTTTATTTAGATTGAAATAAAAAGCAAAGGGTCCTCGGCATTGCCGAGGACCTTCGCTTATAATCTTTCGCTATTCAGCAGAGTTACTTGACAGAAACCTTGCTGAGCTTGTTGCCAACGCGAACCATGTAGAGTCCCTTGCTCGGGACGGACACGGCAGCGTTGCCAAAGATAGCCTTGCCAGAAGCAACCAGCTTACCCTGCATGTTGAACACAGCGATGTTGGAGCCAGCCTTGGCGCCTTCAACAGAGATGTTCATACCGGCAACGGTAATCTTTGCTGCGGCCGGAGCTGCAACAGCCTGGATGCCAGTCTTCGGCGTGTCAGAAATCTTGATGCCAGTAATCTTTTCCGGATCAACAACGTTGCCGCTAGCATCGAGGAATTCAACAGCCTTGATAGAGAGTTCGCCAATGCCGCCCTTAGCGTCCTTGACTTCCCACTTGATACCGGTAACACCCTTAAGAATCTGGGAGCCTTCCGGAGCCTTAGCCTGGTCGACCCAAGAAAGGATGTTGATCAAACTATCCGGATTCGGAGAAGAGCAGCTCTTGTCACGACCGAGGAAGCCCATATCGCAAGGAGTCAGATCGTAAGTCGTAGCGACATAGTCACCGCTCACAGGAACGTAGATACCCGGTTCTGCACCAGCTTCGCCCGTGAATTCGTTAAGGATTGCCATACGGATCGGGCCAGAAGCCTTCATCGTCACGCGGAGAGACTTGATGTTGAGCTTGGTAAAGTCAACACCCTTCTTGTCGTTAGAAAGGAAGGACATGGCGATACCGGCAGACGGATACTTGAGGAGGCCTGCATCAGCCTTTTCCTGAGTCCATTCCGGTTCCGGACCGATTTCCATGGAAGCTTCAGCGTAGATAGCGCCATCCTTCAGATAGAGCGGAGAAGAGCCAGAGTCCGGAACCATCTTGGTACCGATACCAAGCTTGTCGTGGTAGGCGCCCCAGTTCCAGAAGCCGGAGAGACCAACAGTAGAATCGCGAGAAGCCATCTGCTGACCTTCGATGTCGGAAACAGACGGAGCCTTGGTCGGATCCGGAGTGAACTTTTCAAAGCCAGTCGTATTATAGAGGTTAGGCATGTTACCAGTCAAGAGGAGGAGGTAGAGCATGTTCAAAGTAGCCGGATAGTACTTTTCTCCTTCGACAGAGCCTTCACCGCAACCCTGAGCGGTAGTGCAGCTCTTCTTTTCCTTAAGAACTCTGTAAACGGTGCCGAGATAGGACTTTGCTTCGTCGCTAGAAATAGAGGACGTTGCAAGGCCGAGACCGCCGGAGAAAGTAGAAGAAACAAAGTTACGCTTCACACTTATATCGGCTTCATAAGAGTTGCTCTTATAAGCATAGCCAGAGTTCACACCGCTAGCGGTATGAGTAGACGGAATGAGCCAATCAACGACTTTCTTGTTGAAAGCCTGAGCCTTGGTATCGCCGTACCAGTAATAAGCCCAAGCCATACGCCACGGAGTACGGGCGGCGTCATCGTAGAAACCGATATCGTTAGAAACGGCTGCAGATGTCAAAATCGGCTTGTGGGAGTTCCAGTCGCACCAGTCCGGAACAAGACCAGTCTTGGAATCCTGGCAACCGTTCAAGTCCGTATAAGCCTGGGAGATGACGCTAGACCAAGAACCGCCAGCAACATCCTGGAAGAGCTGGAAGTTGGCAGTCGTTGCATAGCTCGGGTTGAAACCGTCATTCCACTGGTTACCCGGCTTAATCTTGTTGCTAGCGATATCGTTGGAAGCAATCCAAGAAATGAGGGACTTGCCTGCAGAGAGGTAAGAAGCATCATTCCACTGCTTGGAAGCCATCACGAGAGCGAGAGCGGCATCGAAGTCAGCATCAGAAGCAGTACCGGTGCCACCACTGCAACCGATACGCCAGTTCATACCGCCGCCATTGACGCTGTTGCCCGTCCAAGTCTTATAAAGATTTTTGAAAACATCTTGATCATCCATGTAGACGGTAATCAACATACCATATGCAATAGCTTCGGAAACGGTAGAACACGTTCCTTCCGGAGCGAGCACCCAACCATTGCTAGCCTGGTACCAAGCCTGTTTCCACAGCTTGTAATGTTCCTTGATCATGTCCGTATCGGCATATTCAATAGTCGTGCCGTGGGGATGTTTCATGTTCTGCGGGAACGGGTATTGACCCGCATAGGCAGCGGCGGCCGTAAGGGCAAGCGCACCAGCAGCGATTTTGAAAGTGTTCTTCATAATTATTCCTTATTGATGACTTTTACACCCACTCTTAAATATAAAATAGAGACCTTTTTTGGGAAAGGTTTCAATTGTAATAATTCAGTTGCAAAAGTGGCGTTTTTACGTAAATTTCTAGGAATCTAGTGATTTTGTTCACACCCCGAATTTCACTTTTTGTTCGCAAAACGTTCTCAAAAAATTGTGGGAATTTACGTCCCGACAAAATGTTAACAGCAAGTTACTTTGCAGAATTCTGCTGCAACTTGGCTTTTGCCTTCTTGCGACGCCAAACTTTGAACTCGCTATACAGCGTACTGACCGTATAGATGAATATCAAAAGCAGGATTGTATTCTTAGGTTGGTTCAAGTTGCAAATACCCCAGGCAATCGTGATGATGGGCAAATGAATCAGGTACGGGTAGAACGAAGCACGGCCGATTTTGCGGACAATGCCAATGCAGAAGAACTTCGCGACAAAACCCTTGCCGGTCAGAAGCGAAACCAGGAAAAGGCCGTACAATAAAATCGGGAGCGAATGATGGAAGAAATAATTGAAGCCAGGATTCAGTTCCGGACGCATCAGGAAGAGACTGCCGTAAATAGCGGCGAGCATGACAAATTGCGCAATACCGCTTGCAAAGTTTCGCTTGAGAAAGTCGAAATGGCCTTCTTTGAAGAGCCTGAAAAGCACCATGCCAAACAGGTATTCAAAAATACGGACAGGAGCAAAGATATGGAAGAAACGGTACTTGGCATCGTAGCTTTCGAACCAAAGGTTGTCGGAAAGGCCAAAGAAGGTTGCCCAGAGAATGCCCGGAATGAAGAGCGTTCCGAAAAGCACCCAGAGCGTGCGATTGCTTTGCTTGAATAGCCAGCGGCTAAACCAGGGAGTCACCGCGTAGCATACGAAGAAACTCGTCAGCGACCACGACGGTTCATTCAGTTTCATGCCCAAATCGGGCACAATGGACCAAGTAAGCGTGATATGCAAAAGGAGGCTTCGCCACGGGTGGGTCATTTTTGCAAGGCCGGCGGCAAAGCAGTCGCCGATTTCAGAGAGTCCGGGCAGGTGCGTGTAACCGCTGAACTTGAAGACGAGCACCAGGAACATGAGGATGGTCATGAAGAAGTGCAGGCGGTAAAGCTTGGAGATGCGGGCGAACATGAAGGGGATTACAGGAATACGGCGTTCCGGATCGCTAAACTTGCTCGCGAAAAGAAAACCGGCGAGCACGTAGAAGATGCCGGCGGCAAAGGCGGGCGCATTAATGATAGGCATGATCCACTTGTAGTCGGCCATGTAATTGAGGGCCGAAGAGGAACCCAAGTGCAGCATCACGATGTTAATGCTTGCGAGGAGTCGAAGGCCGTCAAGAGCCGGGAAATAATTCGGTTTTGCAGGAGTCATAGCGGAATCTATTTTTCAAGGTCCTTTTGCATTTTGCTTTGTTGGCGGATGCGGGCAAGGGCTTTGGAGCGGCGGCGGGCGGTTTCTTGGAGGTCGATGGCTTCGTCGTATTCGTCGACGATTTCGCGGCCGAGGATTTCTTCGAGGACGTCTTCGAGGCTGACGATGCCGGCAATGGCGCCCCATTCGTCGACAACGCCCACGATATGCCCGCGCTGTTTCAAGAAGCGGAGCAAAAGTTTGTCTAACGTAAGACTGTCGGGAATGAGCTGCAGCGGGCGCATCATCTGACGGAGCTTGACATCGCGCATGCCTTCGGCAAGCTTGTTGTAGGCGTCGCGGCGAAGCACAATCCCGATCCAGTTATCCTTTTCTTTTTCGTAAAGCGGTACGCGGGAGAACGGCCAATTGCCGCGTTCATCGAGAGTCTCGCCGATAGAAGAATCGGCCTTGAGCGAAAACACCACTTGACGCGGCGTCATCACTTTACGCACCGGCACCGACTTTAGGGCCAGAATGTTCTTGATGACCACAGACTGCTGGCGGTCAATGACGTCTTCGCGGAGCCCGAGACTTACCAAGCTGTTGATGTCATCGATACTCACGTCTTTCTTGTCTTCTTTTTCGCGAGTCCAGTGCTTGGTAAGCGTGAGGCAAAGCCAGATGATGCCTGTCCACGAAAGGACTATCGTGATGTAATAGAAAGGCACCGCGACCAAGGGGGCCGCAATTTTTGCCTGCTTGACGCCCAAGGTTTTCGGCGTAATTTCGCCAAACAGGAGAATGAGCACGGTGAGAATAATCGGGAGCGACACCTGCCCGAGGGGCGGCAAATTCTTGACCGCAAGGGCCGTAGCAAGCGATGCGCCCACGGTGTTTGCAATCGTATTCACCACCAGCACCGAGGCGATGTAGCGATCAATATTTTCCTTGACGTGCACAATGTAGCGGGCGGTAAACTTTTTCTGCTTTTGCAGTTGCTCGATGGTTGCGGGCGGCATGCTGTAAAATGACGCTTCTGTCACCGAACAGAACGCCGAGATGGCAAGGCAACCTAGAACCGTAAGGACGATATAAAACATTATTCAATACCTAACAAAGCCGGCTCAAAAAGCGCGGGCTCGACCGCCCAAAGTTGCGGGCGGCTCAAGTCATAAATGTATTCGGTCCAGTCGGAAAGCTGGTAAAGCATCTTGGAGCCCGGCGTCGGGAGCGTGAGCGAATGGCCGGAGCCGAGCACTTGCAAATCGACGTCGGTGTTTTCGCCGATGTCGGCAAGTTGCTTGGCGACGGCGATGGCGTCGTCGATTCCGCCGAGGCCGTGCACGAGTCCTGCGGCAAGCGCCTTGATGCCGATCATGACGCGGCCGCCACCGTAGGCGGTATCGACGGTCGCCTGCGGGATTCCCATAGCTTTAGAAACGACTCCAGTAAAGCGGTCGTAGAATTCATCCATGTACGCCTGCAAGGCGGCCTTTTCGCGGTCCGTCCAGGCGCGCGTAAAGGTCGTCGCGTCTGCATATTCGTGCGTCTTGACAGTTTCGGCCTTGAGCCCGATTTTGTCCATGAGGCCAGAGGCGTCGATTTTACCGCCATAGATACCTATGCTACCCACAATGGCCATCGGTTCTGCAAGAATCTTGTCGCCGGCGCAGGCGATGTAGTAACCGCCCGAGGCCCCCATGTAGCCGATGCTAGAGACCACCGGAATGCCGATTTCACTGATATTGCGAAGCGCTGCCCAAATCTTGTCAGAAGCGATGGCAGAGCCACCCGGCGAAGAAATGCGTACGATCAAGGCCTCGGCACCGGTCGAAGGCAATTTGCGGATTGATTCAAGCACCGAGCGTTCCATGCGGGAATCGATGGTACCGTCAATATTCAAGAGGGCAATCTTTGCTCGCGGAGCCCAGCTTTCGTTGAAAATCTTCTTGTCCGTGGGCGACCATGTGCGGAACGCCGCATTCGGGTAGTCGATATCGAAGAAAGTCTTTAACGCGTAAGAAGGCACTTGATCCAAGTAAAGCAAGGTGTCTACAAGGCCCGCGCGTTTTGCCGCAGACGCCGTCACCAAAGGCTCGCCCGCCAAGGAATCCAAGTGCTTGTAGGCTTTTTCGGACGACATTTGCGGACCTACGCCGCGCATGGAAATGTAGGTTTGCAAAGCGGTCCACAAATCATGATACAGCGTGTCGAAATTGGAGCGTGCCTCTGCCGACATGGAGTCTGCCACGTAGGGTTCTACAGCGGACTTGTACGCCCCATGACGTAAGAATTCCGCCTTCACGCCCAGTTTGTCAAACAGACCCTTATAGAAAAGAATGTTCCCGCCGAGACCGCGCCAGTTCATGTGAGCAGAAGGTTCCACTGCAATACGGTCCACATGCGCAGACGCCAACAACACAGCGGGGCGAATGTCATCCATGTAGGCGACCACCTTGCTTCCGCGGGCCTTGAGTTTTTTGACGTAGCGGTCGATTTCGCTCGAGACGCCGATGTTACCCTTGTAGCCCGAAAAGTCCAGAATCACGAGGCCACAGGCCGGATCGCGCAACATATGTTCGAACAGGTTGCGCACATGCCAAATGCAAATGGAACTCTTGCGGAAGAACGAGAATTCGTCTTCGGTTTCAGAGATTTGCATATCGAGCGGCACACGAATGATTTGCGCGCTCAAAGAGGCGTTCGGGTTGCGGGCACTATGATAGCCCCATGCGCCACCTTTGGGCAGAAGATCGTCGTACACATGCAAGGCCACATTGTTGTAGCCGCCAAAACTGGTAGAGAACGTAAGGCGATATTCGTCATCGCCATGCAACGGCATGCGGAATCCCCAACGGACGCCGTAAAGGCCGAGTTCAAAAAGCAAGCGGTGGTCTTCGAAATCTTCGACGTCGTAACTCACGCTGAAGAGAGGGCCGAGGCGCAAAGTTGCACCCAAGTTCTGTACGCGTTCGGGCGCTTGCGGGCCGGCGTAAAGCACGTTATCGCAGGAATAGCCGAGCGAAACGAACGAAAGCGGGCGAATCATGAGGCCCAAATCCACGCTCCATTCCGTACCCGTAAATTCTGCAGTGCGGATGGCGTTAACGCGTTCGCCCACAAAAATCGTGCGGTTCCAGAGGGCGTTGCCGTGTGTGAGGCTCCAGCGAGAAAAATCAAGATGGTGCGGGCCCTGGGTATATTCAAAACCGGCCGCCCAATGTTCTAAATTACCGCCAACGCGAAAATCCTTGATGGACTTGTCATAATCGTAGCTAATGAGCGCGCCCTTGGAATCAAAGGCGGCAAGGCCGGCCGGGTTGCCCCAAATGCCGTGTTCATTTTCGAGCGATACAAAATCAGACTCGCCGGGAATATAGGCAAGGGCATACGCTGCGCAGAACAAAAAAAGCGCCGGTACAAACTTATTTTGCATCAATTTCATTCGCTCTCCCCTTTTTGAACATTTCACCAATCAAAGAAACCAGTACGACCGCATAGCAGGCGTCGTAAAAGCCTCTATACCAATCGTAGTCAGGATCTTTATTTTGCGCCGTTTTCTTATAAGAGCTTAAATAATTTAGAAAAGCCTCGTGTTCCTTTTGTAGCGCATACGCCGGATTGCCTTGGCGATAGGCCCCCAAATCCAGCTTGACCGAGCGAGCGCCCATCGAAATTTCTACCGTGCGACTGTCGCAGGCGCAATTACGGTCGGCAATAAATTCCGCTGTTATCGTACTGAAGTCATAGACGGCATGAACGCGGTCATCCGACAATTCCTCGCATTGAAGCGACCTGTACATCATGGCGTTTTTGTCGACAAAGAGACAAAGCAGGTCCATGTCGTGGATCATCAGATCGTATTCCACGGAAACATCGCGGTTGCGCGGCGAAAAACCGTGCGTTCGCGTAAACTTGAACCTAACCGGAAAAACATCTTGTTTCTGGAGAAACCAGGATTTTAAGCAATCCTGCATTTCCTTGCAGAAGTCGGTCTTTGCAAATTCTTCGATGGCCGGGTTGTAGCGTTCCGAATGCCCGACAAAGACAAACGCGTTACGCTTCAAGGCTTTTTTCTGGTACTCCAGGGCATCCTCCCCAGATACCGACACCGGTTTTTCCACAAGCACCGGGAGCTTCATCTTGATGCATTTTTTGACGTATTCGTCGTGCGTTACGGCAGGAGATGCAACGACGGCAAAATCGGGAGCCAGTTCGCCGGTTTTAATTCGTTTGAACAAGGCTGCAGCCTCGGCCGAAGTGTCGGCGACTCCGATAAATTCAACGCCATCTTCTTCGAACAGCCTCTTGTGCCGCTGCCCCATGGTTCCGTTGCCGATCAGGACTGCCTTATAAGAACATGTATTTTGCATAGAGTCCTAATGTGTGGCCGGTTTCCATTCCAAACAGGTAGCCGCGATTCATTTCGTAAAACAAAGCGATTCCTAAAGAATTCTTGAACACGGCAAAATAGCGGGCGGCATCGACGCGCATTCTAAAACCCTGGTCCAGGTCATCCATTTTGCGATACGGCTTTTGCATGTTCAGGTTTTCGGATTCCTGAATGCGCCAGCGGTACAAGAAAACATAATCGAATTTCCAGCCAGAATAATCGTCGCGGTCCCAGAGGAGTTTCCACGAGATGGAGCCCTTTACGCCCAGCTCATCGCCCGGCTGATAATTCTGTTTTTCGAGAAATGTATAGTATTCTAGCGCGGCCCCGAGCGTCATGTTTCGGGAAAATTCGTAAAGGCCGAAGGGCGAAACGCCCAAGCGATAGAACCGATTGACTTGCGAGCCGTCGCGAGGTGGAAGCCGCCAGTTGAAATCCACCCCGAAAAACGGGAACGGGCGAGCCTTTACGCCTAGGTAAGATTCATTCAGGCCGTTGACATGCAAGTCTAGCGCCTCGTGAACCTGATCATGGAATTGCGTTTCCCACTGGTAGCTGACCATGCGGTAAGAAAAGTCGCCGTATACGCTAAAGCAATGGCAAGGAGCGAACTCCCCCACTACATTCAGGTCTGCGCTGTAAACATCGTCGCGGAGCTCGGCAAGGCCGCCAAACAAGGCATAGCTTTCGGGGGCACGCACCGGCAAAATCGATTCGCGGGCATGGCCAAAAAGCGCCAAGACAAGAACACAAAAGGGAATTATTCTTAAAGAAAGATATCGTTTCACAGCTAGATGACTACAATTTAACAAAAAAGACAATCCTGCAGGCTTGGTTGGTTGGAAATTCCATAACGATTATCTATATTAGGGCTCATCATGAAGAAGATAATCACATACGGTACTTTTGACCTTTTACATTACGGACATATTAACCTTCTGAAGCGCGCCAAGGCTTTAGGCGATTATCTTATTGTAGCCCTTTCCACTGACGAATTCAACTGGAACCAAAAGCAGAAAAAATGCTACTTCAGTTACGAGAAGCGTAAACAGCTCCTGGAAGCCGTGCGCTACGTGGACCTCGTGATTCCCGAAGAAAGTTGGGACCAGAAGAAAACGGACGTCAAGGAATACCACGTAGATACTTTTGTGATGGGCGACGACTGGAAAGGAAAATTCGATTTCCTTAAAGATTCCTGCGAGGTGGTTTATTTGCCCCGCACGCCGGAAATCAGCACGACCCAAATCAAAAAAGATCTGGAAACTTTAAAGAAATAGTAGACTTACAATGAAGCGTCAGTCCAAGAAGCTTCTATTGTTTTTCGTTCTTCTTTTTTTAGCATTTATTGTCAATTCTTGCGGCACTTGGGGCGAAAATTCGTCGCAAGCTGCCGATTCGGCGTATTTACCGCTAGACGATTCCGAATACCCTTATGCCGGATTGCCGCGCCTGGTAATTGAAACCGAGAATTTCAGGCAAATTAACAACAAGGAGACGAAAGTCCCGGCTCGTCTGCAATTCTACGGCAAAAACAAGCCCTCTAGCGAAATTCTGGACCTCACGATCAAGGGACGAGGCAATTCCAGCTTCGTGATGACCAAATACGGTTACAAGATCAAGCTAGCCGAAAAAGATTCACTGCTCGGAATGTCCAAGGACAAGGAATGGGACTTGATTTCCAACTTTCGCGACAGGTCCCTATTGCGAAACTACATCACCTACCAGCTCGCGGGAATCCTCGGCGACGAATACTTTCCGAAATGCGAATTCATAGAACTTTACCTGAACCGGCAATACTTGGGAATCTATCTCTTAGTCGAACACGTCAAGGTTTCCAAGAACCGCGTAGACATTCCCAAAAGCGATTCCAGTTTTCTTTTTGAAAAGACCTCTGCCACCACTACAGACGGGGCATTGTTCACGTCTAGTCTCGGCTATATTTTCAAGTTCCGCCAGCCCAAGGAACCGAGCGAAGAGTCCAAGGAACTCCTCGAAAATCACATCAACGATTTCGAGCATTTTCTGCAATCCAAAAGCATTTACAAACTGGACAGCATTGGCAAATGGATCAACATCGATGATTTTGTAAGATACTACTGGATTCAAGAATTCTCCAAGAACATCGATGGCCACAGGCGAAGCATTTTTATCACTTGGGAAACGGACAGTGCCTTAAAAATGGGACCCGTATGGGATTTTGACTTGGGCTACGGAAGTTCGGCAGACGTGAAAAGCGGACCCGAGGAATGGCTGATTCGCAAATACGGGTGGGACCGCTATTTGTTCAAGAACAAGGATTACGAATCGCGGGTAAGGGAATACTGGAAAAAGAACCGTTCCGCATTTGTCGCGACCCTGGATTCCATTGATTCCATGTCCGAAAAACTGGAGAGAGCTTCGGCAAACGAATTCAAAAAATGGCCCATTCTGGAAAACGACTCCAGGTGGCCCTTCCATGAAAAATTCGACAGCTACCAGGACGCCGTAGACGCTCTAAAATCCTGGATAGAAGCGCGAATCCAGTGGGTTGACGAGAACATATAATTCTATATTATGCCCCGAAAATGTCTTTGAAGCAAAAAACTTTCAAAGGCGTCATTTGGAGTGCTGTAGAAAGATTTTCTACCCAGGGCGTTCAGTTCCTGTTCGGTATTCTTTTAGCTAGACTTCTGACGCCTAACGATTACGGCATGATTGCCATGCTCACCATCTTTATGGCGGTGAGCCAAACTTTCATTGATAGCGGTTTTGGAAACGCACTCATTCGAAAGCCGGACCGCAACGAAGCCGACAAGGCCACCGTATTCTTCTTCAATATCTTTATGGCGGCGGCCTGCTATGGCATAATCTTCTTGGGAGCGCCCTTTGTAGCCCAGTTCTACAAGATGCCGCAACTTTCGGATATTCTCCGGATTCTCGCCATCAACCTGATTATTCAGGCCTTCGGATCAATTCAGCGATTGAATCTGACCATTGACCTGAATTTTAAAACGCTGGCAAAGGTTTCCCTGATTGGAGCCATCGTGGGCGGCACGGCAGGCCTTATCAGCGCCTACAATGGACTTGGCGTATGGTCGCTGGTTATCCAGCAAATGGTCACGACTTCTACGAGAGTGGTTCTGTTCTGGACTCTTGTTCACTGGCGTCCCAAGACATTTTTCAACAAGACGTCTTTCAAGAACATGTTCGGCTTCGGTTCCAAGCTTTTAGCCTCCGGCCTGTTGAACACCTTGTACGAAAACATCTATGACCTGATTATTGGCAAGTTTTTTTCTGCCTCCACCTTGGGTAACTACAGCAGGGCATCTCATTTTGCAAACTTTCCCTCGTCAAACATCACAGGGATTTTCCAGAGAGTCACCTTTCCTGTTCTGAGCAAAATTCAAGATGACCCTGTAAAGTTGAGAAAAGGATATTTAAAGTTTCTCAACATGTCCACCTTGGTCATATTCCCGCTCATGATTGGCCTAGCAGCTCTGGCAAAACCGTTTATCCTCCTGGTCCTTACTGAAAAATGGGCCAACGTCATCCTGATACTACAGATTATCTGCATCGCCCATATGTGGCACCCCGTACACGCAATCAACCTGAACGTACTGCAAGTCATGGGGCGATCCGACTTATTCCTAAAACTGGAAATCATCAAGAAAATTACAGGCATCATCATACTTTGCGTCACGCTTCCTTATGGCATCATCGCCATGTGCTTCGGCCAATGGGTCGACACCTGCTTTGGCCTTGTAGTAAACACGTACTATTCCGGGAAGTTGTTGAACGCAGGCCTTTTAAGCCAAATGAAAATGTATATTCCCACACTTTTGAACTCCCTAATCATGGGAGCCATAAGCGTAGGCGTAACCAAGATTCTTCCAGAAAAAGAGTATGCGCTTCAACTTGTTCTAGGCATTGCCGCAGGAGCCCTATATTATGTGGCGAGCAACTGGATATTTAACAGGGAAACGGTCAAGGAACTGCTGGAGCTTTTGAACAAAAAGAAAAACAAAATGTAAATTACCTATCATGAGCGAAAATAAAACTATTACAGTTACCTCCCCACTCTTTCCGAAGCTAGAAGAATTCATTCCCATGCTTCAGGATATTTGGAACAGGAAATGGCTGACCAACAACGGCCACTACCACCAGGAATTGGAAAAAGCACTTGCCGAATATCTCGGTGTAAAGTACATCAGCCTTTTTACCAACGGAACCTTGCCGCTGATTACTGCACTGCAGGCAATGAGAATTACCGGGGAAGTAATTACCACACCCTATAGTTTTGTGGCGACCACCCACTCCATCTGGTGGAACGGCCTTAAGCCTGTTTTTGTCGATGTTGACGAAAACACCGGCAATATCGACCCCGAAAAAATCGAGGCCGCCATTACGCCGCGCACAACAGCCATCATGCCCGTACACGTTTACGGAACACCTTGCAATACGAAGCGCATCCAAGAAATCGCCGACATCTACGGGCTCAAGGTCATCTATGACTCCGCGCATGCCTTTGGCGTGCAGGTGAACGGAGAATCCGTATTAAAAGCAGGCGACATGAGTACGCTCAGTTTTCATGCCACCAAAGTATACAATACGGTTGAAGGCGGAGCTCTTGTTTGCCATGACGAGGCAACAAAGAAACGTATCGATTATTTGAAGAACTTCGGCTTCGCAGATGAAACGACAGTCGTCGCTCCCGGCATCAACAGCAAGATGGACGAAATTCGCTCGGCATACGGACTATTAAACTTGAGGCAAGTCGACAGCGCCATCGAAAAACGCAAGGCGGTTGCAGACAAGTACAGAGCCGCGCTAAAAGACATTGCCGGCATTCGTTTCCTCCCCGATATCGAAGGCGTCCGCCACAACTACGCTTACTTCCCGATTTTCATTAGCGAAGAATACGGCGTTAGCCGCGATGAACTTTACGCATTGCTGCAAAAGCACAACATTTACGGACGTCGCTATTTCTACCCGCTTATCAGCACTTTCAGCGCCTACAAGGGGCTGGATTCTGCCAATCCAGCAAACCTGCCTATCGCCCACAAGCTTGCAGACCAGGTACTTTGCCTACCGATGTTTGCCACCCTCGATGACGAAGGCGTTAATAGGGTGATTGAAGTCATTACTAACAAGAAATAATCTGCAATGCTTGAGCTCATTAAGAAAGTCGACAACGAATGCGGCACGCCATTTTACTTTGTGTATCCGGAACGATTTGTCAACAATTTGCAATCGTTCCGCAAGGCGTTTACCGATATATACCCCAATTTTATCCTGTCCTATTCGTTCAAGACCAACTACACATCTGTCCTATTACAGAAAGCAAAGGAAATAAGCTGCTTTGCAGAGACTGTATCCTCGATGGAATACAATCTTGCTGTTCAAAAAGGCTTTGCAACGGACAAGATTATTTTTAACGGTCCCATCAAGAGCTTTGAAGACATCAAGACAGCATTGATAAACAAGTCCATCGTTCAATTGGACAGTGAATACGAAATTACACATGTCCTGAAACTGCAAAAAGAAAATCCGGGACAAGAAATTAAAATCGGGCTCCGCATAAATATGGAAGTCGGCTCCGGCAGCATAGCACTCCAAGGTGGCCTGCGTCAGAGCCGTTTTGGCTTCACTACGAGCATGCTGGAAAAAGTCATCCCGTTGCTAAAAGAAGCCAACATCAAAATCATTTCGCTCCACGGGCATACATCCTCTTCGGACCGTATCGTAGACAACTACCGGCACATTGCAAATCGCCTAATGGAGATCCGTGCGAAATTTGATTTAAATGACATCCGGTACATCAATGTTGGTGGCGGGTTCTTTGGCGCAGCCCCCGAAGGAATCGATGTTTCGAAAAAACCAAAATACACAGACTATGCCAAGGGAATCTGTGAAACTCTCCTTGCCGACAAATGGTTCAGCGAGCGCAAACCTTACATCGTCATCGAACCCGGCGCCTCTGTAGTCTCTAACGTTTTTGAACTGGTAACAAAAATTCACCAGCACAAGAATATCCAGGGTCAAGATTTCGTCTTTGCCGATGCTAGCTATTTTCAGGTCCGCCCTTTCCTCACCAAGATGAATCTTCCGTTCACAGAACACAGTGACAACCCAGAACAACCCGAAATCATAACGGATGTCGTAGGTGCCACTTGCATGGAAGTCGACAAGATTGCCGAGGGCGTTTCGCTAAAGCACTACTCCCACGGAGATTACCTGCTGTTCAGAGCAGTCGGTGCCTACAGGCAGAATCTGTCCCCTCTCTTTATCATCCCCTGGAGTCCGGTCGTCGAAGTGACTTCCTCAGGCCATATAAACATCCTCAAGAATCGACAGGATGCATCGGATTTATTAAACATGCTGGAAAAATAAGCAAGGCGAATAAAACATGAACATTCTCCTGACATCTGCAGGCCGCAGGACCTACATGGTCGAATATTTCAAGACGGCACTTAACGGCTCCGGCAAAGTGTTCGCCTCCAACAGCGTTCTCACGCACACGCTTCTGCAAGCAGACGAATACGTTTTGACGCCGAACATCTACGACGACCAATACATTTCCTTCTTGGTCGAATACTGCAAGCAAAAGAGCATCAACGCCATCATTTCACTGTTTGATATTGATCTTCCCGTTCTGTCTAAAAACCGCTCGGTTTTTGAAAAAGAAAACATCAAACTTGTCGTTTCCAACTACGAGGCGACCCTGATTTGCAACGACAAATGGGAAACATACAATTTCCTGAAAGGCATAGGCATAAACCAGACGCCATCATTTATTACAATTGCCGAAGCTAAGGCTGCGCTTTCCAATGGGGAAATATCTTATCCAATTTATCTCAAGCCACGTTGGGGCATGGGCTCCATCGGCATTTACAAAGCCGAGAACGATGCGGAGCTCGATGTGCTCTATAAAAAGCTCCATCGTGAAATCTTCGACACATACCTGAAATACGAATCTGCCGCAGACGCAGAAAAAAGCGTCATTATCCAGCAAGCCATAAAGGGACAAGAATACGGTATTGAGATTCTGAACGACCTAGACTGCAAATACGTTACCACTTTTGCCAAGAAAAAAATTGCCATGCGTTCAGGCGAAACAGACATTGCTGAAACTGTAGACATAAAAGAATTCGAAGATATCGCTAAGAACATTTCTGTTCATTTAAAACATATGGCACTCCTTGACGTAGACTGTTTCAAAAACAATGACGGGAAAATTTTCGTACTCGAAATGAATTGTCGCTTTGGCGGGCAGTATCCATTCACCCATGTTGCCGGCGTTGATGTCCCGCAGCAAATAATAAACTGGTTAAACGGAAAGGATACAAATTGGGATTTGCTTCACATCCAGACTGGTGTTTCCGCCTGTAAGGAAATTTTGCCCACGATCATCAACAAGAAACTCAATATTTAATATTATGCGAATAGTCCATATTAGCCTTGACGAAAAATTCATAGACTGCGCCATAGAGCAATTTTCCGATCTACATGGCGTGGAATCAGAATTCTGCGTATGCGCTCCAGGGGACAAGGCAAAACTGGTAAAATTGCCCAACATCAGAATTTTCCATACATCGGAACAAATTGTAAACTATGCAAACGGGAACCATTTTGACTATGCGGTTCTCCATTCCCTTTGTCTTTCTCCTAGAATCCTGTCCAAGTTGCAAATGCCTATCTTATGGAGTTCTTGGGGATACGACATTTATTCCGACAAGAAGAATGCCAAGCGCAGACCCGTAGTTCTAGACTTGTTCAAGCCGCTAACAAGAAAAGCTCTCGGACCGCAACAAAGAACTTTTAAAGAAAAAATAAAATACGCTCTTCTAAAAGTCGGGTATAAATCTTCGTGGCAAAAACATCACGATGCCTTCCTGAAAAAAATCTCGTACTTATCCGTCGTGCTGCCCGAAGAATTTGAAATGGTAAAAAAGAATTTCAATCAACTGAAATTCTATCCATTCCGATACGTCGATAAAGACAACGGCGCTCTCAATCACAACATTCTATCGCCCACAAAATCAATCCTTCTAGGGAACAGCCTTGACCCAGCAAACAACCATATTGACATTCTTCAATCACTAGAAAACCTAAAAGTCAATTGCAAGGTCTATATTCCGATCAGCTACCCGGACGTTCCCGGGCCCTATAAAAAAAGGCTAAAGGAATTCGCGAAGCGCCTCCAGCATGTCACGCCGATTTTCTTGGAAGAGTTCATTCCCAGAGAAAAATACTTTGCCATAATCAACGAATGTTCAATCGCATTCTTCGGCCATATCAGGCAACAAGCCGTCGGAAACATCCTTCACATGCTTTGCGAAGGGCGCAAAATTTTCCTATACAAAGATTCCATTGCATATAAGCATTTCTGCAATGCAGGCGCAAAAATCTTCTCTATCGAAAATGATTTAGAGCCAACTATTTTCGACAGCGTTCTTGACGAAGACATCCAGAATAAAAATAGATCTGTTGTTTACAACGAAGAATACTACGAGACCTACATCAAGCAACTTCAGGCTTTTTTTGACAATCTTGCGAATTCTGCAAATGAAGGTGGCTAGATGTCATATTCCATCATCATCCCCCACTACAATCTTCCGGCCTTATTGGAACGCTGCCTAAAAAGCATTCCTAGACGCGATGACATTCAGGTCGTAGTCGTCGATGATATGAGCAGCGAAGAAAACCGCCGAAAGCTCATGGAAATGCAGGGTACATTCCCGAACGTGCAATTTGTGTTTTGCGAAAAAAATGGCGGAGGGGGAGCAGCACGCAACCGAGGCCTCGACGAAGCCAAAGGTGACTATATCCTATTCTCCGATGCCGACGATTATTTTTGCAAAGGTTTCGAGTTTCTTCTGGACAAGTACAGTGCCCAAGAAAACGACATTGTCTATTTCAACGCAAACTTTGTCAACACCGACACCGGAGAACCTGCAAAGATTCCAAACCATGTAGCCGAAATCATCAACATATACAAAAAAGCTCCAGAAAAGGGCGAAAAACTTTTACGCTACTATTTTGGAGAGCCTTGGTGCAAGATGGTTCGACGCTCAATCATCCAAGAAAATAAAATCCGCTTCGAAGAAACCAAGGTTCACAACGACACGCAATACTCCTACCTTGTCGGTTTCCATGCAAAAAAATTGGCCGTTTGCGACCACCCCATTTACAATTACACCATCCGCGAAGGAAGCGTTTCAAGGATCGTTTCCGACGACAGGCTCCTGACACGCGTAAGCGTTTTTGCACGAAAGAACCGTTTTTTACAAGACAACCATGTGGATTTCATCGACAAAATGATGCTTTGGCCGTTCAAATATTGCCAAAAAAATCACAAAAACGATGTTTACAAGCGCTGTGTCGCAGAAGCCCAAAAATATGGTTTTGACGAGAAGTTCATAAAAAAGCAACTGCAACGGCATAGAATCAAGAGTTTTTTATTTAGAGTTCAGAGAAAAATTTGCAAAATACTGGGCGTTAAAATTCCACAAAAGAATCTTGCATATTCCTGAACAGCCAAACCGGCCTAGCACATCAAACATTATTTTAAAAAATTATATTTGTGCTATGGAACATTTTGATTATCTCATCGTGGGGTCCGGACTTTTTGGGGCTACATTCGCCCATCAGGCAACAAAGGCCGGAAAACGCTGTCTCGTCATCGACAAGCGAGACCACCTTGGCGGTAACGTCTATTGCGAGAGCGTCGAGGGCATCAACGTCCACAAATACGGGGCACACATATTCCACACATCCAACAAGAAAGTCTGGGATTTTGTCAATTCAATCGTAGAATTCAACCGCTACACGAACAGTCCCGTCGCCAACTACAAAGGCAAGCTTTACAACCTGCCTTTCAACATGAACACGTTCTACCAGATGTGGGGCGTAACGACGTCGGCAGAGGCGCAGTCGAAAATCGAGGAGCAAAAGGCTGAAGCGACCGCCGCACTGAATGGCCGCGAGCCTGCGAATCTCGAGGAACAGGCGCTCACTCTCGTCGGGAAGGACATCTTCGAAAAGCTCATCAAGGAATACACCGAAAAGCAATGGGGACGCAGTTGCAAAGACCTTCCAGCATTCATCATCAAGCGGCTGCCTGTACGCTTCGTTTTCGACAACAACTACTTCAACGACAAATACCAAGGCATTCCCGAAGGCGGCTACAACAAGCTCATCGAAGGATTGCTGGATGGTATCGAAACGCGCACAGGCGCGGACTTCTTCGCCGAATACAAAGACCGCTGGCACGAAATTGCCGAAAAGCTCGTGTACACGGGAGCCCTGGACGAATATTTCGGCTATAAACTCGGCAAACTCGACTGGCGCACCGTCAGCTTCAAGACGCGTATCGAAGACACGCCGAACTATCAGGGAAACGCCGTCGTCAATTACACTTCGCACGACCAGCCTTATACACGCATTATCGAGCACAAGCATTTCGAGATGTTCGGCGCCGACGTCTACAACGTCCCCAAAACCGTCGTGTCGGAAGAATACTCCACCGAATACAAGGAAGGCATGGAGCCCTACTACCCGGTGAACGACGAACGCAACAACGCGCTTGCCGAAAAATACCGCAAACTCGCCGCACAGGAAAAAGATGTCATGTTCGGGGGCCGCCTCGCACAGTACAAGTATTACGACATGGCACCTGTAATCGAGCAGGTGTTGGACATCGATAATTTCTAGTTTTTTCCGTATGCTCGACGAATCCAAAATAAAAATTCTCGTTTGCTGTCACAAGCCGTGTCCCGTCCCGAATCAAGACTGGTTTTTGCCCATCCAGGTCGGAGCGGCGCTGTCCAAACAGGATCTCGGCTTTCAAAAGGACAATCTCGCCAACGGGGAGCCCTGCGAGAACATCAGCGACAAGAACCCCAACTACTGCGAACTGACCGCCTTGTTCTGGGCATGGAAGAACATTCGTAAAATCTACCCGGAAATTCAGTATATAGGCCTAAACCATTACCGTCGCTACTTTGCATTCGACGAACACCGCTCCACTGGCAGCGGCATCGCCAAGAACATCAGCGAACTCGACAAGTACAATCTCGACAAAGAAAAGATTGAACAATGGCTTTCCCAGGGGAAAATCATCATTCCCCCAAAGGCATACCTCAAGACTTCGGTGGCCTCTGCTTATGAACACGCCCACATCAGCGTGGATCTCCGGCACCTCCACGATGTAATAAAAGAACTGTCCCCGAAATTTCTGGACGATTTTAACAACTTTTTCATTTGCAACAATTTCTTTTACGATTGCAACATGTTCATCATGCCTATCGACGAATTTGAGAAATATTGCGAATGGCTGTTCAAGATTCTCTTCGAAGTCGAAAAAAGAACGAACATTGAAAAATACGATTCCTACCAGAAGCGCATTTTCGGGTTCATGTCCGAACGTTTGTTCACGTTGTGGGTTCTGCACAACCACTACAAGACCGTAAGCCTAAATTACTTCGTCTATACGGAGAATCCCGCCGCACAAAAAAAGGGCATCGCCGACCTGCTCCACTACTACAGAATCAAAATCAAACGCGAACTGGGATTCTTCATATCCAAGCCCCGCAACAAGCAGGCCCAGGAAAAATACTGGATTGTTCCCTAAAGGCAAATTATGATAGAAATTGTACTCTGTACCGACGACAATTATGTCATGCCCACAGCGGTGCTGATGACATCTATTGCTGCATCCAACCCAGATGAGCAAGTTCACTACAATATCATTTCAGCGGGACTCAGCCAGAAATCAAAAGACGCCCTTTCAAGGCATCTCGTAAATCCTTCTTTCGGCATATCCTTCTACACCATCGATGAATCCTACCTGAAGGATTGCCCTATTCGCCGAGGCGAGCACGTTTCCATCGCCACATATTTCCGCTTGCTGCTCCCGACAATTCTGCCCAAGGAAATAGACAAAGTTCTCTACATGGACGGCGACATTATCTGCCTGGACTCCATCAAGGAACTATGGGAAACGCCTCTGGAAAATTTCTCTGCGGCAGCAGCACCGGACATGCGCTGCAACGACATACGAGTTTTAAACAGGCTTTCTTTCAATCGCGCGGACGATTATTTCAACGCCGGAGTCATGCTCATCAATCTTGACTGGTGGCGCAAAAACGACATACAGAACAAGTCCATCAAGTTCATTTCCGAAAATCGGGATATATGCCAATTCCACGACCAGGACGCCCTAAACGTCGTTTTGCACGGAACCATTCAGACATTGTCCATCCGGTTCAATCTCCAGGAACATTTCTTCGAGCCCTTCGGAAACCAGTTCATAGACAAGGTCTACCTCAAGGACATGGAAGATGCCAAGGTAAACGCGGCCCTAATTCACTACACGGGATTCAAGAAACCCTGGCATAGAGAATGCGTCAACCCCTTAAAATCCATCTGGCGTCATTTCTACAACAAGACCGAATGGAAAAACAAAAAGCTGGCTTACCGCTACACCGGATTCCGCCATATCAAATACGAAGTTCGCACCCTTTTCGATAAATTGGGATTAATAAAATCAAGAAACCTTTATAAAGGGCTTGACATTTCCCATATCGAGCAGGAATTATTCAAGAAAATACATGGCTAAGTTCCTTACAGTTCTTGCGGTCCTGCTAATTTGCCTTC
Organism: Fibrobacter sp. UWB5; assembly: GCF_002210295.1. Lineage (NCBI taxonomy): Bacteria > Pseudomonadati > Fibrobacterota > Fibrobacteria > Fibrobacterales > Fibrobacteraceae > Fibrobacter > Fibrobacter sp. UWB5. The sequence continues at coordinate 136,266 of NZ_MWQH01000004.1, forward strand.
AAGTTCCTTCCCTCGGAAGCGAACTCAGCTACGCCTCTTGGAACATTCGCTGGGAAAGTCAAGAAGACATAGACGGAGGCAACGGGTGGGACAAGCGAAGGGACCCCATCGCCAATATCATCAAGTTTCACGATTTTGACATCATCGGTTTTCAAGAGGGCAGCCCTCCTCGCCTTAGGGACTTGATGGAGCTCCTCCCGGATTATGAATTCATTGTTTCCGACACCATGGAATTCAACCCCATCGCCATACGGAAAGGAATGTTCACCGTCGCAGATCACGGAAGGTTCTACCTCTCCAAAACGCCCGAAAAGAAAAGCAAAAGCTGGGATTCCAAACACGCCCGCTACTGCACCTGGGCAAAGCTCAAGTTCGGCCAGGACTCGTTATACATATTCAATGTACATTTCGACTATCATGGTAAAGACGCCCAGGCAGAAAGCGCAAAGCTGATGAACCGTAAAATTTTCACCATGGCAAACAAATCCCCGTTCATCTTTGCCGGCGACCTGAATTTCATTCCAGGTTCCAAATCTTACCAGAATTTAGACACGCGCATTATGAACGACGCAAAAAAAATTGCCGAAGTTTCAATCGCCCCCAACGGTAGCTACAATTACTTTGACCCATCAAAATTCAGCGAATGGCAATTCGATCATATCTTTGTCGCCCCCGGTACAAAAGTGAAACGTTTTGGCATTCTCAACGAGACCTATTACGACGGAGAAAAATTCCGCTACCCCTCCGATCACTCGCCCCTGATGATTCGCTTTTTCATTGGTGGCAACGATTAACGATTTCGACATTTAGTATATTTGAGAAATGAGCTATATTGTCATGCTATTCTTCTTCGGGCTTTTGGCCTACATGTTCCTGACGGACGCCCAAGGAAGATTTCTAGCATTGCTTATGGGAACTGTACTTTTCCCGACTACAGCTCTCTTTATCAAGAACCCCTCTATTTCTCCGCAACATATTTTTCTATACGCGTTTTTTTTCATTGAATTTTTCAAGGATCGCGAAAATTTCAACAAAAGCCTTTTTGGGAACCTGCTGCTCATTCCAATCGGCATTAGCATTATCAGCTACGTGTTCACGGCCATCTACAACTCCGGTATCGCCTCCAAGGACATGTATTACGGCATTCGCGATGTTATCGACGGTTTCGGCTATATTTACGCGGCAATCATTTGCGGACGTAAAACAGACGTTTTTCAACTCGCTCAAAAACTGATTCCCTTCGTTATCGTCATCTGCATTTTTGGAATTGCAGAAATTCTTCTGGGCGACAACTACCCCTACAAATTAATCCATTCGGCATTTCCCTACTACGAAGGAGACTTTAATTTAAATTCCACCGTAAGTTTCATAGAGCATTGGCGATTCAGAACCTGCTTTACGACAAAGCACCCCACCGCTTTCGGAACTTTGCTCATGACCTTGTTCCTGTTCTACGTTCCCTATTTCAAAAGGAAATGTTCAGAGCATAAGAAAATCGTGCTAGTACTAGCCCTACTCGCATTGAACTTATATCTTTGCGGTTCAAGAACAGCAATGATTTGCGTAGCCCTTGGTGTAGGCCTTTACATTTACTTCAAACTTAAGCCTTTCCTGAAAATTCTAGTTGCGGGTTTTGTCCTTTTTGCCTCCTCCGCCATTCTCGCCGTATTCCTGCAGAATTTCCAGACCAATATAGAACACGGTGGATCTTCGCTCGACTTCAGAGAAAGGCAGCTTCTTTTCTCTATCGCAGCCATCTACAACTCCCCAATTTTTGGCAACGGGAACAAGTACACATCCCATGTCATTTTTGCTGAAGACGCACGAGCATCCGACAGTAGCGGCAGAGACTTGGGCGGGCTGGAATCTATCATTTTTTCGCTGCTCATCGATAGAGGTTTCTTCGGGTTGTTCACCCATTACTTGCTCCTATTATGGATGTTCATCCTGCTGTTCCGCTACAGGAATCGGCTGAAGGGGATCAACGGCGGTTACGCCTTAATGGCAGGCGGAATTTTGTTCCTGACGCTTTCCGGCACCATCGGAAACAGTTCTTCATTCCTGTTCCTGTTTACAGGCCTTCAGCTAGGCTACATCGCCCAATACAAGCAGATTGCCTACGAAAACAATACTGAAGTCAGCGACGAAGATGAAGTCGATGAAGAAACCGAATCCGTCGGCGAAGAACTTAGCGACGAATCTTAGTTCGCAATTCGTACATTAAAGCGGTCGCAAAAAACAGACCGCGGCCAACCAACTTGCCATAGGTCCTTTCGTTGCCGCAGAGTTTCAACTTGGCGGCATTCTTTACCGCCGAGCAATACGGCTCCGTCGCAAAAATTTTCTTGAAAGCCTTGAATCTGCCAAAGAACGAACCTTGGGCATCCTTGCTGAAGAAACTGCGCAAAGCCATTTTTTTTGTCAAGAAAAGAACACGGGCCATAAAAGCATCGCGCAAAGCCACATCGTTTCCATTAGCCTGGATAAAAGCTTCGATTTCGCGAACAATATTGGCGCAGTCTGTTACCAGCCGCTGTTCATTGATGTGGCAAAGCGAATTGTTCAAAACACGGTAATGATAAACGGGCTCCTGCTTGTAAGCAACCGTTTTGGCATGCTCAAAAACCTGCAGGGCCACCAAGCCGTCTTCGTACAGTTTCAACGCGCCCGAAAAGCGGATTCCGTTATCGACAAGCAGCGTGCGGCGAATCAGTTTGGACCACAACGCCGAAAACATGTAGCTACAACTTGGCGAAGGGAACGGCGAATAGCCCTTATACAAGACCATTCGCTGTATATCTCGAATTACATCCGCGGAATCCGTCGAAAATTCATTTGCAAAAAAACGATGCACGCTTTCGCAACCGTTTTCTTTCCACAGCCAGTGATCAGCAATGGCCACATCTACAGCACCGTCCGAAGTCGCCTCAGACAGCGCGCGCAGCGCGTCCGCACTCAGCCAGTCGTCTGAATCTACGAACAGGACATATTCGCCGCGTGCAGCATCCAGCCCGTCGTTTCGGGCTGCAGACACGCCACCGTTTACCTTGTGAATTACCTTAAAGCGCTCATCGCGGGCGGCATACCCGTCAAGAATCGCCGGCGATTCGTCCGAGCTTCCGTCATCGACAGCGACAACTTCCCAGTCCGAAAATGTTTGCGCGACAATGCTATCCAGGCATTCGCACAAATACTTCGCGGAATTATAAACCGGAATGACAATGCTGACTTTAGGCGTCATCGTTCACCGTCTGCAAAGCGTGATGATTGCGGTCATCAGCCTTAGGCGGCGTCATGTAGTCGCCGTAAAGCTGCGTACAGACAAAGTCATAATCTACGGGGCCACAAATTTCGGTATCTTCAAACGGATACATCTTGCCCTTGCCATAATATTTTTTATGGAACATCTCGCGGAACTTGTAGGCGCCCATGGCATTCACCAGATAGTCCGACTTTTCGTACGGAGTCGACGTCAGCGCGCGTTCCATGCGGGCAAGGCATTTCTTGGTATCAAATAGTTTCTGGATAGGCGTATGGAGCCCAATCCACACCAAAACACGTTCGTGCAGCGGACGCCCTTTCTTGTTCACATCGACCAAGCGGTCAAAACAAGAAAAACGGTACATGGCGCGCAGCAACAAAACTTCATAGACTTTCAGCTTGCGAAGCAGGCCATTGTTCGGCATGGCATCCAGCGGGAACAAGTCAATCCAGGCAAAAGTCTCTTCGGCCTTCAACTTGTCATGGCGCACGACCTTGAAAGTCGTGTCTTCAATATGACCAAAGTAACGGATGCAATCTTCGGAATTTTTATACGAGCGGAACTTGATGTTGCTCGATTCCGGCAAGCCTTCCAAAATCTTGCAAAGGCGTTCGTAATCGGGACGCGGAATACCGACATCGATATCGTCGTCCCAAGGAATAAAGCCCTTGTGGCGGATTGCACCAAGCAATGTACCGCCCAAGGCAAAGTATTCAATATTGTTTTCTTTGCAAACCTTCTGAAAGAACTTCAAGAGTTCCAGTTCTTTCAGCTGCAACTGTCTAAGCGATTCGGCCATGAGCTAGCTCGATCTGAGGCTCTTCAAAATAGGCATTATGCACGTTCTTGTCGCAATCTTCAGGTTCCTTCATGTAGTCGCCATACATTTGCGTCAAGACCTTGTCATAATCTTCAGGGCCCATCAACTGCATGTTCTCAAAGGTGTAAAGCTTGCCGTTGCCGTAATAGGACTTCGGGAACATTTCCTTGAACTTGTACTGACCCATAAAGTTCACGATCCAGTTCGAATCCTTCACTTTATACTTGCGGAGCAACTTGTCGAGTTTAACCAGCCACTTCTTGTAGTCGCGGTGGCCGCCCAAGTGTACGTTCTTGACAATCGCAATGATAATGCGTTCAGACAGAGGTCTGTTCGGGCGTTTCAGGTTCACCTTGTCAAAACAGGCGACATGGTAGCAGAAGCGCACCCACAGGAGCCTAAGCATGTGAATATGGCGCAGGAGCCAGTTATTCGGCATGCCGTCCAGCGGGAAAATATCAACCCAGAGATTTTCCTTTCTCGACACCAGACTCCCTTCGCGGCTCAGCACATAGCGGGTATCCACGATTCGGGAGAAATAGTAATGGTGATCGGACTCGTCGCGGTAAGAACGCAACTCCAGGTGTTCCGGCAGATTTTTAGACACCGTTTCCAGGAACCGTTCGTAATCTTCGCGAACGATACCGATATCGATATCGTCGTCCCAAGGAATAAAGCCCTTGTGGCGTACAGCGCCCAACAAGGAACCCCCTAAAAGATAATAGGGTGTAGAACTCTTTTCCAGGAACGGTTTAATTTCCTTGAAAATATTCAAAATAGACAGTTGTGCCATCGAAAGAGGCACAGGCTGTTTTGTTTTTGAATCAAGCCCCATGGCTACTCCGCTTTCCCCTTACCAATGCTAGACACTTCGAAACCGATCTTCTTGAGTGCTTCTGCATCCAGGATATTGCGACCGTCAAACACGAAGGCAGGTTTGGCCATGCCCTTGTAAATGCGGTTCCAATCGAGTTCAGCAAAGCACTTCCATTCCGTGCAGACCACCACAGCGTGAGCGCCTTCGGCAGCCTTGTACGGATCCTCCTCGAACTGAACCTGGTCAAGCACGTCCTTCAAATCGCGCTTGGCATCAGGAATAGCCTTCGGATCGGTAACGACCGGCAGTGCATGTTCGGCGAGCAAGTCGCGCACAACAAGATTTGCAGGGCTTTCGCGAGTGTCACCGGTATTAGCCTTGAAGGCGAAACCGAACACGGCAATCTTCTTGCTTGCAATCGTGTTGAACATGGTCTCGAGCATGCGGTCCACCACGCGGTGGGTCTGCCATTCATTGATTTTCACCACCGATTCCCAGTAGGCGGCCACTTCGGGGAGTCCATAGTAGCCACACAGGTACACGAGGTTCAAAATATCTTTCTTGAAGCAAGAACCGCCAAAGCCGATAGAGGCCTTCAGGAACTTGGGACCGATACGGCGGTCCTTGCCCATCACGTAGGCAACTTCATCCACGTCGGCACCCGTCTTTTCGCAGAGGGCGCTAATCGAGTTAATAGAGCTAATACGCTGTGCCAAGAAGGCGTTAGCGGTCAGCTTCGTGAGTTCAGAGCTCCAAAGATTCGTCGTCAGAATGCGGTCGCGCGGCACCCAGTGGGCATAAACGTCCACCAGCTTCTGGCATGCGGCAAGGCCCGATTCCGTCTGGTGGCTACCGATGAGCACGCGGTCCGGTTCAAAAAGGTCGTTGATGGCGGTACCTTCGGCCAAGAATTCCGGGTTCGAAAGCACTTCGAAGTGCAGGCCCTTGTCGTTAGAGTTCAAGATTCGTTCCATGGCAGCAGCGGTACGCACCGGAAGCGTGGACTTTTCCACGATAATCTTGCCTTCGTCGGCAATTTCCAGGATGTTGCGAGCCGTTTTTTCCCAGTACTGCAGGTCAGAGGCCTTACCGGCACCGTGGCCAAACGTCTTGGTCGGGGTGTTCACGGAAACAAAGATAATGTCCGCTTCTTTAATGGCTGCCGGAATATCGGTGCTGAAGAAGAGGTTACGGCCACGGGCGCGTTTCACCACGTCGTCGAGGCCGGGTTCAAAAATCGGGAGGTTGTCGCTGTTCCAAGCGTCAATACGGGCCTGGTTGATATCAACCACGGTCACTTTCACATCGGGGCACTTATCGGCAATAACGGTCATAGTGGGGCCACCGACATAGCCCGCGCCAATGCAAAGAATCTTGGTATTGTAACTCATAGTGTGCCCAAATTTAGAAAATTACGCGATTCCTGACCTTGATTATAACTAAAGAAGGCGTCCTTGTGTACATTCGTAAGGTTTATATTAGAACTTTCCGTTCACGGGGTGTTCGCTATACAGACCGCAAAGCCTCAATGTAAAATAAAATTGTGACTAGGCTTTGCTCTCGCAACCACACCTCGTTAATACGAGGTGCTTGTTGCTCACACAGACCGCAAAGCCTCAATGTAAAATTGAGTTAAAAAAGCTCACTTGAAAACGGCAGTCAGGGCATCTATTTCACCCGGATTGACCGAGCGAACCTGTTCCATCTCACCGTCGCTCCAACCCGCCCAAATGCCACCATCGGTCGGCATGGCTTCGAGCGTCACGGGGAGCCCTTCAAAGAAATTCACCGTCAGCGGATACGAATCTATTTTCAGGCCGTGAACTTTGATGATACCCGGTCCGCTTACCGAAAGTGACAACGCAATCGGGCGCCCCAGTTCAAAGTATTCGCGCAGTTCATCGTACACGACTTCCGGGCGGTCCTTCGCGAAGCTCTTGATGTCTTCAAGCTGGCGGTCCATTCTCGAAGCGCTCAAATTCCAGCGTTCCTGATCGCGCGGGATTTCCGATTCGATCTCAGACATCATGCTTTCGATGCGGGCCAGCACGCGCGCACTCGAGAAATTCATGTTCAACAGCACCGCCATGCGGTTCACAAATGCCGTACGGAATCCGGGATTTTCAAGCAGACTCCGGAACAGGAGCGTATATTCGGGGCCGTTCGGCCAGGACTCCCCATCTTCTGCCGCAGCAAATTCGAAAATATTGTTCGTGTATTCGCTATAGCCGTTACCCATTCCGAAATCCATGTCGTACAAGAACCACTTCCACGGCGTTTTCGGATTGTTGTTGCGCCATTTCTTCAAGTTGTTGCCAGGCCAGTCGCGGTTATTCGCATACATTTCGGTCTGCATGTAATTGATAAAATTGTCAACGTCTATTTGCGACGACACGTAGGCGTAATTCGTTTCGTTTTCAAGGCTATTCAATTCAAGCCAATCCATCAGCGCCACGTAATCGACAGCAGAACCCGCCGACACCGAATTGTCCGCCTTGAGCAAGTCGATATTGTCAGGGTTCAAGCCGTAATGTGTTTCAAAGTAGTATTCGGTCGAACGTTCACGAATGCTATGGATACCATAGTATTCGCCGTTATAGTACACCACCGCGAATCGCCCACGCTGGTAATCCACGCCCAGGCCTTCGCTAATCGAACTGGCCAGGCGGTCGCGAATGTAGTCGTTGCCGAAATTGCTTCCGTTGTTGCGCAAAATGAAAACCTTGAACTTGTTCAGTTCCGGAAACTCCGGGAACAGGCTGTAATGCAAGCGCTTGTCGCCATACTTTTCGCGGAAGGTAATCGCGACCGATTTCTTGTCGTTCTGGCGGCTGTAATTTCCGAAAATCTTGAGGCCCGCGCGCTTCACGAAAGCAGGCGCATTCACGCCCGGCTCCATGAATTCCACCGTCACGGGAACCTCTTTGTCGAGCCAGTAATTCGCGCCATAATGCGGTTGCTTGCTCTGCGCGAAATTTCCTTCCATGTAGATGCCCGAATCAGGATCAAAAAGGGAATTCGGATCGGTCGTCAAGAACACCACCGGCAAGGAATGCTTTTCGCCCAAGACATAGGTGCGCACCATTTCTTCGCCAGGCAACTTTCCCGCCTCAAAGGCGGCGCAACGAATCGTCGTTGTTGATTCAACCGTCAACAAGGTCGCGACGGCAGACTCCGCCGTAGGCGCCAAGCCTCCTTTTTCGCAACGCACATTCGCGCCTTCGGGCAAGGCAATCACAAAAGGCTCCGCATAAAAACCCGACGGCGGGATTTCGGCTAGCGTATCCACCGCCGGCGAGCGCGACTGCACCACCGGCTGTGTCACAAGGCCATAGGGCGAAGCTTCGCCAAAGCCAAAGCCCGTCGTGCCATCGGCAAGCGTGCCGAAATTCCAAGTTTTCCCGACAATCATTTCGGGGTAAGCGACAGAATCTACAATTGCCGTATCGGCATTCACCAGATACAGGCGACCGCCCGACTGCGGGATCTTGAAACCCGCATGCGGTTCATGCCCGCGATTGCGAGCAATATAGCTGAAAACCTTGACAGTCACTTCTTGCGATTCGTTCGCCTCGGGGCTCATGCGCGTGCCGTAAATATTCTTGAGGTCCGGGAACGTTGTCCCTGTCGGGAGTGGCATACGGTAAACCGTCGAAGAATCACCGGTTCCCGTAAGCACCATTTCATAGCCCTTCCAGTCATCGATATCGGGCTGCGTGAGTCTAAAGGACACCTTGCGGTCCTTGGTAATGTAAGCCTGCATCAGGATTTCATTCGCCGCCGAAATGTCGAGCACATCGTCCTTGTCGGAACTTCCGGTGCCCACGAACACTGCAATCGAAGACCAGCCAAGTTCCTCGTTCTCGCCCAATCGCATCACGGCTCCAAAACGACTTTCACCATTTTCCTTAAAGCAGTTCTTTTTTTGACCAGGCAAGGGATCCGCATAGCTATAACCCGGCGGGTCGCTTTGGGAATCAGTCCATGTCCAGCAACCAGGTCCAATCATGTCAAGCGAATCATGCGGCAATACGTAATCAGGGTAATTCTTGCCCGACATGAACACCAGCAGAAACGCATTTGGTGCCATTTTCACATTCCCGAATTTCCACTTGAACGGTTCCGTTTTCGAATCGGTCAAATACAGGCCCGACAAATCTACCGTATCGGCCGAGGTATTGAAAAGTTCCACCCAGCCGGCATCGCCACCCTCGTGGTCTTCATAAACGATATTGATCGGGTCAATCTCGGTAAACATGACCGGGCCACCCACAAACGGGAGCGTTACACTATCGGCAGCCGTAGAATCATTTGCAGGAACATCCTGTTCAGACTTGGAAGAACTCGACGAATCATCGGAACATGCCGAGAACACCAAAAACGACAGCAACAATATGCAAGAGAACGACCCTCCGGCCTTACGAACTAAAGACGAGAAAAAACGCCAACACACCATGTATTGAATATATATTAAATCGCCTACAATCGGCGAATTGTAAGATATTCTTAAAGCTGTTGTTTATTCTTTCTTCTGGGGCGGCGCACAATAAAGAGGCAGGCGCCAATCAGCACGAGGCTCACCGAAATCACCTTGCCCACCGGGAACGACTCCGAAAACACGAGCACGCCGGCCAAAGTCGGCACCGCAGCGCCCACCGCCGCACTGAACGGAATAATGAACAGGGCGCGACCGCGGGAGAACGACACCTGCGAATACAGGAAAGCGATACTGTAAGTCGCAATATAGCCCAGCGTCCTAAAATCCAAAAGCAGGTTCGCTACGGACGAGATCTCGATGTGGTCCAAATCGAAATCCATGGCGAGGCTCTTGTAGAATGCGGCGGAAAGCCCAAAGCCCACGCCCATAATCAAGGAGTCCACCATTTCGCGGTCCTTGACCCACAAGTGCGCTACCAGCGTCACGGCAGAGAGGCCGCCGGCATACGCCCACAGCATTCCGACATTCTGGACCGCCGTCGATTCGCCCAGATTTTCGACAGAGTACAACAGGCCCGCCACCACAAAGCAAATCGCAATCACAATGCGCTTGGTCAAGGCCTCTTTCAAAATGCAAAAACCCATGAGGGCGGTAAGCACCGGATTCAAGACCATCATCGGCTGCACCTGACTCAAGTCATAGCGGGCCATGGCAATGTAGTAACCAAGCGTGGCAAGCCCCGAGCAGCAAATGCCAAGCCACCAGAACTTATTGGTGATAACGCCCTTAAAAAATTCCCAAGGTTTCGAAGTACCGCCCGTGCGCTTGCCCACCGTAGACACGCCCGATTTCTCGAGAATGTTTCCGCAGGCAAAAAGAAACGCCGGCCCGATTGTCAGCAACAAGAAAAGCATCGGCTAGATTCCGTCGTAGATTTCCTGGTAAATCCAGTAGTTGCCCATGACTCGCTTCACGTAGTCGCGGGTTTCCCAATAGCTAATGTCTTCGGCACGCACGTCCCAAGACTTGCCCTCGCCTGCCGCCTGCCAACGCTTGGTGGGCTTGGGGCCTGCATTGTAGTTACCCAGCACATACATGTAGTCGTCATTGTATTCAGCCTTCAAGTCAACCAAGTAGCGAATACCCAGGCGAATGTTCATGTAGGCATTAAACAGCTGTCGCGGTTCAAACGTCGGCAAGTTTTCCTTTTCGGCAAGCATCTTGCCCGTTGCAGGCATAATCTGCAAAAGTCCGCAAGCCCCTGCCGGCGACATGATTTCAAAGTTGAAAATCGATTCCTGGCGCATCACGCTGTACACAAAGAACGGATCGATACGGTCGCCCGAATGGAACTTGACCTGGTCCATGTAGGGAACGGGGAACAAGTAATGCAGCACATCGATAGGCGGCGCCATTAGGCGGCGGCGATCGATATTGTTCTGGAACTGGCGGGCAAGGCGATACCCGGCAGCGGTTTCGCCCATTTCATAGAAGAGCTTGCCGTATTCATACAAGAAGTCCAGACGCTTCGCATTCTTCTTGCGAGCTTCGTCGTAAAGAGCAAAGGCCTGTTCGCTAAAGCCGTACTGGAACAGCGTGCGAATGCGATTGTAACGTTCCTGGTTATAAGTCGTATCAGGCTTGCCCACCTTCTGCGAGGCGCGCACCCAGGCAAGCGTCTGTTCCGGAGCCATGCGCACGCCGTGTGCATACGGTACATCCTTTTCAGCCATCAGCTTGTATTCCACCAACTTCATGCGGCTGCGGTGAGCATAGTAGGCCAGCGGGAAATCGCGAATGCAATCGAGGTAAGCTTCACGGGCCAGGGAATCCTTTCCGACCTTCATGTAGGCATCGCCCAAGAACATGCGGGCGCCACTTCCACTCCACAGGAACGGTTCCTTGGTCGCCTCAATCAGCGCCGGAATCGCTTCGTTCCACTTTTCTTGCTTAAAGTACACGAAGCCTATGCGGAACTTTGCCCACTGGCGCTTGATATTATTCTTGAAACGCTTGTGCGAAAGAGTCTTGTAGCAGACAATGGCACTATCGTACTGTTCCTTCTGTTCGTATTCGAATCCCTTCACCCACAAGTTGTTGGCGTTTTCCTTGCTGAACTGGTTGGCATCTTGCAGGGTGGCATCCATTTTGCGGATTTCTTTTTCGTAGCGGCCAGCGTTGTTGCGATACAAGCGCAAGATCGACTGCATCCACAAGGGGCGAGCTTCCACAGAATCAAGCAAGAACTTGAACTGCTTAATAGATTCGTCATCGCGCTTGAGCGTACGCAACGTCACGGCGCGCTTTTCCCACAAGGCAATACGGGTTCCCATATCTAAGGAGCTCGGCGCAAGCTTTTTCTGCAGCGAATCTTCCGGCGGCGGGAGCGCCGCCTCCGGCGAAAGCGAAACAAGCACGGAATCCAGAATGCGAATGGAATCCAGGAGTGTCAGGCACTCGTTTGCGTTATCCTTGGCGCAGGCCATCTTGGCATAGGCCACCTTCTCTTCCAGAGTCTCGGGAGCGCCTCGCACCTTGCGGAGTCTACGAATGGCAGCGAAAGCGGAATCCTTGTAATTGGAGGCACTCGTCAAAAGTCTCAGGTAAATGCGCTTCGCCTCTTTCATCTGCTTGAACTGTTCCAAGTACTGGGCATAACGGTAACGCAAAGCCGCCGCATCGTCGGACTTCGGGTACTTTTCCACAAAGACCTTCAACGAATCCGCATGGGCTCGGTCGCTTAGCGTCGTATCCGCCATGGCGGCTTCAATTCTAAGTCTTGAGGCCACCCTGTCAAAAGAGGCGTCCTGGTCCAAATTCTTGTACAGTCCCAGAACCACGCGCATATTCTTGTAGTCGCGAAGCTTGAACAGGCATTTTGCCATTCTCAAAATCACGGAGCCGTCTAACAGGGCATCGCGACCACGCAGGGAATCATAAGCAAAATAGGCGCTATCCCACTGTTCCTTGTAAAAGAACTGGGCCGCACGCGCAAAGTCGCGGACGTTTTTGGATTGTGCCTTGTCTTCGCTCAAAGCCTTCAGGCGGTCATAGCGCACCACCACATCCTGGAACTGCGAAGGCGGAATCTGTTCCAAAGACTCGTACGGATTCGGAGGCGTAAACGGCATCGACGCAATCAAGCTATCAGTCGCTTGCGACGGAAGCGGACTCGGCGCCACAGACGTAGAGCCAGCGAATGCGCACACGCCTAAAAACACAACCAACAAAACAATCCTACACATATTTTCTCCTAAAGCCTGCCGTCAAGAACCTTCGGTTCCTTTAGCAGGGAGCGTCACCGCAAAACAATTCTGCGATCGCCCATTCCTTCTATTTCTTACTGCTGTCCACCTGACCCACAAAGCTAGAGATGCCCAAGTCGCGAATCGTCTGGGCATACTTGCCACGCATAAAGGAGTTCACGCTTTCAGCATCATCCATCTGCAACACCGTCAGCGCAGAATCGCGCACGTCTTCGAAGTTGATCGAGCGGATGATTTTCTTCGTGGACATCACGCTCCACGGGGTCATCGAGAGTTCGTCAACACCAAGGCCAACCAGCAACAGCACGCTCAACGGGTCCGCACTCATTTCACCGCAAACCGCCACAGGGATTCCTTCACGGTGAGCCGCCTGAACCGTCTGGTAAATCATGCTGAGCACAGCCGGATGGTGAGGCTGGAACATGTCCGTAATCAATTCGTTCGTGCGGTCCACGGCAAGCGTAAATTGCACCAGGTCGTTCGTACCGATGCTAAAGAAATCCACCTCTTTAGCGAGCTTGTCGACGATCATCACGGCGGCAGGCACTTCGATCATGACGCCGATCTTTACCTTCGCGACTTTCTTACCGGCCGCTTCCAGTTCCTTACGGCACTTGACAATGCAAGCCTTGGCACGGCGGAATTCCCCCATACCAGAAATCATGGGCAACAGCAGGCGCAAGTTTTCCTTGGTGTTGGCAAGGAGCAAAGCCTTGAGCTGTGTACAGAAAATATCTTCGCGGTCCAGGCACACGCGAATGGAACGCCAACCCATAAACGGGTTCGATTCGTTCACGGCCGTAATGCCGCTTACCAGTTTGTCGCCGCCGGCATCCAGGGTACGGATTGTCACCGGGCAGGGGTACATGGTTTCAAGAATGTAGCGGTACGCGTCGCGCTGTTCATCCTGAGTGGGAGCGTCGTTTCGCAAGAACAAAAATTCAGAACGGTACAGGCCGATTCCCGTCGCACCGAAGTCGGTCACCTTTTCCGATTCCGACGGAAGTTCAATGTTGGCGTGCAGGGTAATGTACTTGCCGTCGCGGGTCATCGGCTCCAGCTGGCGCATCGTGAACAATTCACGGCGCTGCCTTTCAAAGACTTCTTGCCTTTCGTGGAAATCCTTGACGTCATCCTGGTTCGGATTGATAATGACCTGACCGCTCGAGCCGTCGACAATCACCGTGTCGCCGGTCTTGACCTGGGCCGCAAAATTTCTAAGGCCAGACACCAACGGTATCTGGAGTGAGCGAGCCAAAATGGCCACGTGGCTCGTGCGGCCACCGGTATCCATCGCAAGCCCCGCCACCTGGCCGGGCTTGATCGACATCAAAAGGCTCGGTAAAAGTTCGTGCCCGACAAGCACCACTCCGTCTTCGGTAGCCACATCCTCGAGCACCGGTCCGGAATCTTCCATGGCCGCCATCAAGCGGTTGTACACGTCCCTCAGGTCGGCCGCCTTGTCGCGCATAGCCGGCGAGTCAATCTGTTCGAACTTGTCAATGTAGGCCCCCAAGACCACATGCACCGACCAGCGGGCATTCTTGTGTTCCTTGCGGACCTTGTCGATTACCCCATTAATCAAAGTGGGGTCCTGCAAAATCATCAGGTGAGTCGCAAAGATGAGGCTGTCCTTCATCCCGGTGCGACTTTCAGAAAGTTCCTTGATCTGCGAAACTTCCTTGACCGTCTTGTGGACCGCTTTCAAGAAAAGCTGTTCTTCATCCGCAAGTCGGCTCTCGGGGAGAGTCTCCTCCACCACCGAAATCTTCCGGTTCGTGACCGGAAAAACACACCCCATGGCAAAGCCCGGGGATGCAGGAACGCCCGTCAAGACAGTACGGACGTGTTCCGGCTTCTTAACAGGGTTCTTCGTTGAAGTGGTCATTAAACAGACTTTCCAACTGCGACGCGACCTGTTCTTCGTCTTCGCCATCAATTTCGAATTTTACTTCGGAACCTGCGGGAATAGCAAGCATCATCACGTTCAAGATGCTCTTGGCATTAGCCTTCGAGCCTTCGAACACGATGGATATATCGCTCTTGGCTTGGCCGGTGATATCCACTATCATTCCGGCGGGCCTTGCGTGTATTCCCAACTTGTTTGTTACCACCAATGCTTTTTCGATCATTGTTTTCCTCAGAAAAAATCCACGTTGATGTCTAGACCATCTTGCAAAATAATGCGAACCAGGCTATCCGCCGAATGAACCGTCTTGACCAAGTCGTCATGCAGGGTGCGGTCGTTCAGCAAGATACCCACCGTGTTGTCCTTGGATTCGATTTTCTTCTGGACCTTCACGACGAGTTCATCCAAATGGCTAGTCACTTCTTCCAATTCACCCAGCAACTTGTCGGCATTGCCCATCACCTTTTCGGTGTTCGCGAACATGTTGTCAATCGGCGGTTTCACGCCATCAATCAAGTTGTTCACCTTGACCGTCACCTGGTTCAAGCCTTCAAGGCTCTTCCTAAGCTGCGGGTCAGCCGTATTCAGCATCACGAGCACGCGGTCTTCCAGCTTTTCGGCCTTCACGAGCAGCGTCCTGAAGCGTTCCTGGAATTCCGGGTTCACGATTGTCTGGTTCAAGGCCT
This sequence comes from Fibrobacter sp. UWB5, assembly GCF_002210295.1. Classification (NCBI taxonomy): domain Bacteria; kingdom Pseudomonadati; phylum Fibrobacterota; class Fibrobacteria; order Fibrobacterales; family Fibrobacteraceae; genus Fibrobacter; species Fibrobacter sp. UWB5. Next base: position 151,464 of record NZ_MWQH01000004.1, read on the forward strand.
GCTTCACCGATTCCAGAAGAACCTTCGTCGAGTCGCAGACCTCGCCCACAAGACCAAGAGCTTCGGCGATACCGGCATCGAACTGGCCCGTAATGGTATCGCCCGGGGCAAAGTAGCTTGTCGAATCGCCCAAGATCATACCGATCTGGCGTTCGCCCATGATACCGATATTCTGCACGCGGATTTCGGAATCCTTGGGGATTTTCACGTCGGTGCGGAGTCTAATGGTCACCACCACGCGGTGGCCGGCCAAATCGATAGACTCGACCTTACCAAGCTTCACACCGTTCACCTTGACGGGGTCATCAAGCACCAGGGTACTCACCTGGGTAAACCGCAGATAATAGGTGTTAAAGGTTTCGCGAGGGTCCTTCTCGTTTAAGAAGAATATTCCAAAAACAAGAATAATCAGGGCAAGGATGACCACCAAGCCTACTGAAAAATAAAGAGCCGAATACTTTTTCATTTGGGTTTTAATCTAGCATATTTTTGTATACAATACAGAAAAAGCCCTCTTAAAGAGAGCTTTTTAAGGCCATATTATAGGGGTTATTCGTCGATTCGAACAATCGGGCTGTTGTTCTCGATGCCGTTCACATGGCGGTCCAGCCAGTCCAAAAGCAGGGCGTCGCGCTCTTCCTTCGGGAGCAGGAACTTTTCGCGGCCTTCCTTTTGCATGAACACGTCCAGATAGGTCATCAAGACACCGCCGGCCACCGACACGTTCATGGATTCGGTAATGCCGTACTGGGGCAGTTTGAACTCGTAATCGGCATGGGCGAGCGTGTCGGGGTGATTCCCGTGGAATTCGCTACCCAGGTAAAAAGCGGTAGGCTGGCTCAGGTCCAAATCCAGAACAGAATTGGTGGTATTCGTGCTGGCCACGGCAATCTTGTAGCCCTTGGCGCGCAGCTTTTCCATGCACAGCATACGCTTCTTGTAAAGGTACAGGCTCATCCACTTGTAGCTACCTTTCAGAATAGACTTGTTCACGCTGTAGGCATTGTCTTCTTCGATAATGTGAACATCCTGCAAGCCAAACACTTCGGCCGTACGGATCACGGCAGAAATATTGTGCGGGTCGAACAAATCTTCGAGCACCATGCAAAAATGTCTCGTACGGCGATCCACCACAGACGTCAAAAGTTCACGACGGCGTTCCGTCACACGTTCCAAAAGGGATTCCAAAGTTTCGTTCGTCATTTCTTTTCCTTAATAACCTGAAGGTCCTTTACCATGATAGGCACCGCCTGCATATCCTGTTCACGCTTTTGCTTACGTGCCTTCTGCAAGCGTTCAAAATCGCCAAGTTCCCAATGAGCGCCGTTTACGACTTCTTCGAAATCCAAAACGTACTGCACGTTTTCTGCGGACTTGAGCGTTGCGCTCTTGAGCATGGGTTCCTTATTGCCGCTAAAGTACATACCCGACGCTTTCTTGATATCGTTCACAATCTGCTCGATTTTCGTGTTCACCACACTCCTGAACACCTTCATCTGCATAATGGAATTGAGCACCGAGTTGCCCGGGAACACGATAGCGGTTAATTTGTACTTAATTATCTTGCCCGGCATCGGGTCCATGTCCAGGTAGGCAATCGCCGTTCCATGGAGGGCCCACTTCAAAATTTTCGCATGGCCATACCCAAAGAACAAGTCTCTCATGCCAAGCTTCTGGCCGGCGCTGTCCTGCAAGGCCCAGTAGAATTCGCCCGAAAGGCTACGGCCGTTACTGCCGTTAAAGAATCTTCTATTCGGGTGCGTGTATTCAAGCACGTAGTTTTCGTCGAGATAGGCGTTAATCAACTGCGCCGTAAACGGCATGTTGTCAAACAAGTACTTGATTACGTTTTCATCCAGCGGAAGCGTTCCTTCGTAGCTGTATTCCACACGGTACTGGCGTCCCAGTCTCGCATAAATTTCGGGAACCATCGGAGCCTTGGGGTCAGCCTTGTAGCCGCGATTTGCCAGCTCCTTGTAGGGCTTGCAGAATTCGTCGTCGTACTTGACCTTGGGCCAAGGCTTCATATCGTCTTCGAAACAGCCTTCGAACACCTGGTTCATGCATATCTTGAGCCCCGAGCATAGCGAGCGCAAATCATCATTGCCGCCCAGTTTCTTGCGCAAGTTGTCATGCATATGCACCTTAACCATGGGGTCTACCGACACGCCATAATTCGATGCTGCATTGTCACCAGCAAAAGACGCCGAAATGCTCAAGAGCATTCCCGCAAGCACACCCCCTGCAATACGGCTTAGCCACGACATTATCTAAACTCCAGACTGTCCTGAGGAATAACGGTAAAGGGTTTAATGGATTCCAATTTTGAAACGGGAGCAACAATCGAGGTGGTCATTTTATCCATGTCAAAATACTTCTTGACCATCGCCTTCACCTGGTCGGCAGTCACCGCATTGATTTCTTTCACGTATTCCAGGTAGTGGTCGTAAGACTTGCCCAACAGTTCACCCTTGGCAAAAATCACGGCAATCGCTTCGGGGCTATCGAACAGGCTCGGCAGGCTTTCGATCAAGGATTTCTTCGCCTGGGCAAGTTCCTCTTCAGTGGGGCCCTGTTCCGCAAATTCATTCACCACTTCGCGGATCAGCTTCAAGGCGAATTCGACCGATTCCACCTTGGTCTGCAAAGCAATAGTCACCATGGCCGTGTCGCGGTAGTCGTTACCCACCGAGCTATACACGCTGTAGGCAAGGCCTTCGTCACTACGCACGCGGTTCATCAGGCGGCTCGTAAAGCTGCCGCCACCCAGAATAAAGTTCGCCACCGCCGCCGGATAGTAATCCGCATGGGGCCTGCGCACAAAGGGCTGGTTCATCGAAATGTTGGCCTGCGTAATGTCCTTGTCGACCACGTAAATTCCCGGCTTTCTCACAAAGGTAAGCGGAGTCGGTTCCTGCACCACAGGCTTTGCGTTCTTCTTCACGTTCTTGGCAACCGCGGCATTCCAGCTTTCAAAGAATTCCTTGAGCATGGTCACCGCAGAATCCTTGTCGATATCGCCCGAAAGGGCGAACATGATTCGGGAATCCGCATACACGCCCTGGGCAAAACGCTTCAGGTCGGCAATCGTCACCTTCTTGTAGTCGGCCGCATTGGCATCCCAAAGTCTCGGGTTCGGAGCGTAGTTCACCTTGGAACGGAGCGCCGAAAGCACCTTTGCCGGAGTGTCATAGCGGCGGTCATAGGCCGTCAAGTAATTCGCACGCAGAATTTCGAACTGTTCCTTATCGAAGGCCGGCGCCGTCAGCACTTGCTTCGAAAGCGAAAGCATGTTCGCAAAATCCTTGGACAGGCAATCGATATCGAATGTCGAGGTAAACGTTCCGACCGACGACGTAATTCCTGCACTGATGAATTCCAGAGAATCGTCCAGAGCCTTGGCCGAAATGCCGCCACCGCCACCACGGCGAAGCATGCTGCCCACCATCGACGAGGCGGCCTCGTCTTTAAGTGCAAGCGGCACACGAGGCTGTTCAAAATAAACCGTGAAGTTCACCAGCGGCAAGCTCCTGTCGCTCACGATATAGCCCGAAATGCCCGGAGCGATTTCTACGCGGTAATCCTTCGGATACGGGGCCACATACTTGTACTCCGGAAACTGGATATCCTTGTAGCTTGCAGGAACAGCAGGTTCAGCCTTTTCTTCAACGGCGGGAGCCGCCACCGAATCAGCCTGCGCAACAGCCGGAGCCGGCTCCGTCTGCGGTTCCGGAGAACCCGAACAAGCATTCAAGGCAAACACTGTCGCTACCGACGTCGCCGTCAAAAAGAGAACTTTCAAATCAAACTTCATCATAAAAAAAGATAGTAAATCAGAATATAATTCTTTTCTAAATTTCCACGTATGCCAGGAATCATCCGATTTGCGCCGAGCCCCACGGGCTTTTTACACGAAGGGCACCTTCTTTCCGCCCTTTACGTGTGCGCCGCCGCAAAAAAATGGGACCTCAAAATTCACCTGCGCATCGAAGACCACGACCAAGGCCGTGCCCGCAAAGAATATATTGACGGCATCCGCGAAGATCTCGCCTGGTTCGGTTTCAAGTACGACAGCGAAAGCATCCAGAGTTCGCACTTTGACTTTTTCCAGAAGGTTCTCGACAAGCTCACCGCCAAGGGCCTCGTATACCCTTGCACTTGCAGCCGTAAACAGTTGCAATCCGAAAACCCCGTAAGCGAAACCGGCGAAGTCATTTACCAAGGCAAGTGCCGCACGCAAGCGGCACCTTGTAGCGGCCCCCATAGCCTGCGCGTCGTTATTCCAGACAAAGTAATCAACTGGCACGACGAGCGTCTCGGCGATTTCGCCGAGAATCCGAAAAATCAGTGCGGCGACTTCCCTATCCGCGACCGCGATGGATTTTGGACCTACCAATTCGCCGTCTGCATTGACGACCTCGCCGAAGGCATCACCCACATTGTCCGCGGCGAAGACATCCGCAATTCCACCGCCCGCCAAATTGCGCTTTCCCAGTTAATCGCCGACACCTGCCAAGGCGACCCGGACGTTCCCCTTCCCCCGTACACGCGACCGCTGTATTTGCACCACCCCCTCATTGTGGATTCCAGCGGGAAAAAGCTTTCCAAGCGCGAGCACGCCTACAGCCTCCGTCAGGACAAGGACCGGGGTAAATCGCCCCAGGAACTCTTGGGCCAAATCCTCTACAAAGCGGGATTTTTGTCCGACAATACCCCGACAACGTTAGAACAGGCGATCGCAACCATCGCAGGGCGCCTATAAACACGCCATTTACACTCCTTTTTAATAACCTAATTCCGCAACCAGCAATAAATTAGGTATATTCAAGGTATGTCTTCACCTTCTGCTATTGTCGCCAAAATTCGGCAAGAAGCCGCCCTCTTTGATTCCAAAGACCGTTTACTCAGTTTTTCGACCAAGAACGACTTTCAGTCTCCCCTGATTACCGAAGCCGGAGACCTCTTCTACGAAAAATGGGTACAGGCTCAAGGGCCGCTTCCCCTGGAATCCTTTTTCCAGGTTTCCCAGAATTTTACGGCGCAGCAAAAGATTACCGCCCTCGATTCCATTTCGGCGGTACTCCGTCAAAAGCTCGACGATCTCGGTGAGACCGACCTTTACCTGCTCCTCGGCTTTTTAAAGTGGGACGGCAACGCCCTGGCCCCGAGCCTTTTGGTTCCGCTCGACTACGACGCCACCAAGGGCACGGTTTCCATTTCCAAGCGTACCCCCATCGAAAACATCATTTTGCGCGAACGCCTCAAAGACACCGTCGCGCTCCCCACCGCCGAAGATGCCATCATCAACGGCAAGTTCAGCCTGCTCCTGTATTTTTCACAATTTGAAAAGGCCATAGCCGGCGAACGCAACTGGCGATTCACCCGCCACGGGCTCTGCCTCGGATTTTTCAATACCAACCTGCTCGCCCTCAAGAAGCGGTTCAGCAAGGGTTTCTCCGACAAATCCATCGACGGGAACCCCATCCTGGCATCCCTCCTTTGCAAGGAAGGCTTCCAGACCCAGGAATCCCTTTTCGAAGAGAAGGATTTCGACAACGTCTTTTCTCCCGCCGACCACCACTTCCTTTACACCACCGATTCGCATACGAATAAAGTGACGGTGGATGCCGAAAACGAGAACGCCTGTGCCTACGCAATCCAGACGCTCCCCGGCACCGAAAAAATGAAGGTGGCCGCAAACATTGTCGCCGACGAAATCGCCCAAGGCAAAAAAGTTCTGGTCGTCCACAAGCGTGCCGTTACCAAGCGCGCCTTCCAGAACGCCTGGCGCCCCGCCTTCCGCAGTTTCCCGGACTGCGACCGCAATGCCCTTGAACAGAAAGTCCGCGCCATGCGCAACGGATTCCTGGAATACTACAACGCGGTCAACAAGCCCATTCCGCCCACCAACGTGGTGCTTTCGGACTTGCTGCGCGAATTCAAGGACGTAAGGCCGCCCAAGAAGAAGTTCCCCGACCGCATTTTCCGCGGCATCGGCCAGCTGGATTTTGACGGCTACCAGGAGCTCAAGAAAGATATCCAGGTTCTGTCGGAACTCTATTTCGACAAGAAGGGTGTCGAAGCCCGCAAGGCTTTCCGTGGCGTAAAGATTTCAAGCCTTTCTACCGAACAGCAGCAAGTCCTTTCCGAAGAACTCCGCTGCGCTGCAGAAAGCGCACAGAAGCTCACACCGATTATCCAGAAAATGGAATCGACCGGGCTCTTCCCCACAGGCATATTCCTGTCGAGCATGATCGACATTCTCGAACTGTTGCGCGATAACTTTGACGAAAACACGCCGACGTTCGAAGACTGGCAGCTGCGCAGCCACAACTGGCACGCCTACAAGGACACCCTCATGTACCTGCCCGAAGCGGGCGACAAGTGGGTACGCTACCGCAGGCAGACCTCCGACATTTACACCGACAACGCCGTCGACGAAAACATCCAGAATGCACGCGACGACTTTGCCGAATGCCAGCATATTTCGCTCAAGGGCCTTTCGGAACGTTACCGCTCTTCGCGCAAGCGCCTGATGCAGGTCATCCGCAAGCCCAAGACCGTCGACTCCGACGCCAAGCTTCTGGACTTGATCGACACGCTCCTCGAGCTGCAAGCCAACAAGAAGACTTACAAGGAAAGTGCTGTCCTCGGCAATCACTTGCTCGGACGCGACTGGCACTTCGAAGGTTCCAACTGGGTCGAACTGAATCAGAAAATTCAATTCCTTTACGCCTTCCGCGAAAAGCATCAAGACGATCCTAGACTCGATCTGCTGCTGCAGCTGCTGGAACAGTGGCACAACTTCAAGGACCTGCAGCCGGAACTTTCAAACCTCTGGAATTCCGTCATCGAACTCCAGACATCGATCAAGCAAATCAACAAAGACTTGGATCTCGAGACCCCGCTCGAAAGCCTGAGCATCGAAAAATGGCTCGGCCAAATCCAGGTATGGAATGACAACTGGAGCCACCTCGACGTCCACCTGCAGCTGACGGCGCACCTCAAGAAGATGGAAGGCTACTGCAACACGGCCCTCATCGAATACCTCAAGGATCCCGAAAACGCAGACGCCGACTTCAGCAGCGCACTCGCCCATTACTGGACCGGCGCCCAGATTCAGGCGGCCACCAAGGAATGCCCCGTGCTCTTCTCGGAATCCCCGAAGACCAAGGCGCAAAAGAGCAAGGAATACCGCACGCTCCTGGACCAATTCTGCAACGCAAACTTCAAGGAACTGCACAACGCCGTCGATGCCGACCCAAGCGTTCTCGTCGTCGATGAACTTTCCGACGCGCTCAACATTCCCGAAAAGCAGACCTTCGACATTTCGATTATTCTCGACGCCGACGCCATCTCAATGGTCGAAGCATTGCCGGTCCTGCTTGCAGCCCCCAAGACCATTCTCATTGGCGACCCGCACAACCCGAGTCACGACTACCTGCCGATCGACGCCTTCCACGAAGAAGCCATCACACGAAGCGCCTTCTTCCAAGAAAGCATTCTGACGGCGGCACTGCGCCAAGGTGCTCCGACCAGGGAACTCTGGTTCACCTCGCAGTACAGCGACCCGGCAATCGTCACGTTCGCCAACGAACGCATTTACAATCACGGGATCAAGCAGTTACCGCCCCCGAACAATGAAATCTTCAAGGGCATTTCGATCAAGGAAGTCTCCGACAAGATCGAAACGATTGCGCTTACGGCAATCCGCCACGCAGAGCGCCATCCCGAAAAGACTCTCGGCATCATCGCTTTCCACCAGTCTACCTGTCAAGAAATCGAAGACGCTATTCGGGCAAGACTTTCTGCAGGCACACCTGCAGCCGCCTTCTTTGCAAGGCCGAATGCTGATATCCGCTATTACGTCAAGACGCCCGAACGCGCCGTAGACCAGTTCCGCGACACCATTCTCTTGTGCATGGAAGCCGAAGGCGCAGGCGGTCTCGACCACAAGATTGCAGTCTGCTCGACACTTGCCAAGCGCGAACTCCGCGCCTTCATTACCGAAGCCGACCTTGCTAAAATCGCGTCGCAAAAGAATTCGCTCTTCCGCGAATGGCTCAACTTCTTGCAGTCCAGACAATATGACCCCGTGGTCGACATCGAACCTGCAGATTCTCCGCTCCGCAGCGAAGTCATCGACGCCTTGAAGAACGAAAACATCCTGGTGCAGGAATACTCCTCGAAGGGAGGCATTCCCGTGGGCCCGGTCGTTATCGACGCAAACAATCCCACGCATTTCCTGGCGCTTGTCGAAGACGACTGCACCACGGAACGTTTCCGCGATTCTATCGAAGACCGCGACTACGTGCGTCCGCAGATTCTGAAGCAGCTCGGCTGGAAGGTCATGAACCTTTGGTTGCCGTTCTGGTACATGTCCAACAAGGACGAAGTCGGGCACCTTCTCGCAACGCTCGCCATCGAGCAGAGTGTGGCTCCCCCGCCCACCGTCGACGCCGAAGAGGACGACGGTTCCGAAGTGTTTGACGCCGCCTCGAAGCCCATGACAGAACCTTACGTGGTCCAGCATCCGAAAATCGAAGGCACGGCCCACGACAAGCCCATTGCGGAACTCCCGACTGCAGCACTCATTACGCAGCTCAAGTTCTACGTAGACTCGGAAGCCCCGATTCACGAAGAAATCCTGAAGCAGCGCGTTCTGGAACTGCACCATGTCGACAGAGCGGGCCCTGTGCTCCAGAAGGCACTTACCGAAGCGATCCTCCAAGGCTTGCAGAAGAAGCGCTTTATCAAGACCGGACCGTTCTACTACTCGCTCAAGGCCAAGGAACCGGTGGCACGCAACCGCGCAAACCGTCCGGACTTTGAACGCAAGCTCGCTTACGTGGCGCCCGAAGAACGCTCCCTCATGCCGCAGAGTATGGATGAACACGCCATCAAGCAGGCAATGGGACTGTTAGAATAATGTGAAATGTGCGTGCGGCTTCGCCGCAATGTGTAATGTGAAGTGTGAAATGTGAAATTACACATCTCACATCCCACATTGTAATTACTTCACCTTCACGACGAAAGCGGTAATGTTGTAGGCGGACAGTTCGCGAGCCTTGTCTTCGGCGGCTTTCTTGTTACCCCAGCCACCGCCACGGAGCTTGTAGAACGGGGCGTCGAACACCACCTGGACCGCATAGCCAGTGCTTGCAGAAAGCTGGGCGCGGCGACGCTGGGCGGCATCGAAATCAGCCACCGATTCAAACTGGAGCATGTAGTAGCCGTCAGACTTGGAAGCCTTGGCAGCGGCCTTCGGCATAGCATCATTCTTGGTGCTAGCGCTATCGCGCAGGGAGGCGTTCAAAACAGGTTTGTATTCCTTGCCGCGGAAAAGGGTATCCAAATCGGTCGGTTCGGCGGCAAAGGCCAAAGCGCAAAAACAAATAACAGCTAAAATCTTTCGCATGTCCTAAATATAAAAAAAGGAACGGATTTTATCCGTTCCTTTTTTCAAATCTGTTCGTCAGATTCCTAGTTGCTAGAAGCCTTCAGGTAATCCGTCACAGGCTTCGGCGAGCGCTTGATGCCCCAGACAGATGTGCTTTCCTGCTTAGCTTCCTTACCGGCAGAACCGAGCTTCACGTAAGAATTGAGCTTGACGATGTAAGCACCGGTACCCACCATGCGGCCCTTGTCGGAACGCATGTTCCAGCCGATGAAGAAGTTACGGTCGTTGCCAGCATCGGTGCAAAGTCCACCGTTGAAGTACTTTTCAGAGTTCTTGCTGTCGTCGCAGTAGATCTTCTGGCTCTGGCCAGCCACGAAGCCACCGAGGTTCGTGTAGTACTGGACTTCGTAGTAGAAGAAGATGTCACCAGGTTCAATTTTCTTGCGTTCTTCTTCGTCGAGACCGTTGAACAGAGCGTACATGTCAGCCTTGACAAAGTGACCAGGCTTGCCACCTTCAGCAGCCATGACTTCGTTCTTGGTCATAGTCGTACGGTAGGCGTTCACAGTCACAGCCGGCACCTTGTCGCCAGACGGGCCGTTAGCCGTAGAAGCGAACTTGTTTTCAATCACGGCGATTTCAGCGTCACCCGTGACCGGCACCCACATAGACGGGAGTCTCTTCGTTTCGTTGTAACTCGTCGGAGAGTTCCAGTAGTAAGCCGCATCGGAAACAGCACGGAGCGTGTCACCACCCAAGTTCGTCAGGTCAGTCGTATCGGACCAGAAGATGTTGGACAGGTCGCCACCCAAGCGGACATAGTCACCCACGTGCGGAGAAATGTCGCCGCGCAAGTACATGTACTTGATACGGCCTTCGCCCTTGGCAGAGCCCAAAGCAGGTTCGTTCTGAGCAGTCACCTTGGCAGAGGTATTGCCCAAAGCAGACACGAAGCGGTTGGATTCCGGCAGGTCGATTGCAGAATTCAAGTAGAAGTCCAGAGCGTCCTTCCTGTTAGAGGTCGTAACGAGCTTGACCGGTTCAGACATAATGATCACGAGGCTGTCGTAGTCTGTCAGGTCGTCACCATTCTTAATGGTTCGCACTTCAGCACGCAGCGGCACCGGAGCAATACGGTCGGTCAAAGCACCGGCAAAGCCCTGCTTCATGTTCTTACCCTTATCTTCGAAGACAGCGTAAGAATGAACCTTACCCACACCAGCCGTCTTGACGGCTTCGGAGAGCGTGAGGCCACCAATCGTAATCAAGTTGGTGCAGTAGCCGCCCTTACCGTTGTATTCAACCGGGTTAGAGCAATCGATATTGTCCGTAGACACTTCCATCAACTGGTTACAGGTAATGGCGGTATCCTTCGTAATGGTAGAATAGCCTTCCTTATACGGGTTATGGTTTTCAGCCGAAGCAGAATCCCACATCACGCAAAGCTTGGTCGGCAAGGAGTCCTTGTGGATCGGACGGTCATAGTAAATCGCAATGGAGTCGCCGATACCATCGAGGTATTCCTGAGACATGCTGAAGTACGGGTCCGGAATCTTGAGTTCCAGAGAGGGAGTCTTTCCCTTCACGTCGAACACGTCAGCCAAGACCGGATACGGAACCGGAGGATCGCGGAAGTAGATCGGGTTGTAAACGGCCTGCACAAAGTCGTTGTATTCGGCAACGATCGTTGCGGGGCTGTTGATAGAAGGATCCGTATCCCAACGATACTTGGTCAGCGCACGCACAGAAATCGTGGCATAGCCACCTTCAAAGGTGTAAACACTGTCGATGAACTGAATCTTCGGAGAGGTCTGAGACCCCATGTGGATCGCGAGGCCATCGCATTCAGTCAAGCAAGCGCTATAGCTACCGTCTTCATTGGGCTTCAACACGGCGAGGTACAAGTCATACACAGAGCCGACCCAAAGTTCATCGTAAGCGCCGTCCGAATTCGGAGTCTGGCCCTTGACGGACTTGGCGTTAGCACCTTCTTCCGGAATCTGTTCAATGAACGTGATCTGCGGCAGATAGAAGCTAATCGACACGGTATTTTCACGGCCAGTCACACCCACCTTGAAGGTCTGGATCGAATTGGTCATGTTGTCCATGTCAATCGTCGCATAGAGAGTATCGACACCGGATTCACCGATAACACGCTTCTGACCAGAGGTGAGTCTTACGCGAGCCGTAGAGCCATCGGCCAAGGTAGAATCGTAGTAGAGTTCCAGCACCTTGTCGTAGGAGAGCGTGTATTCAACACCGGCAGCATCCTGCGGGAAGATTTCGACACCCTTCGTATTGCCTTCGCCAGGAGCCACAGAAGACACATAGACCGGAATATATTCGCCAGCCATAGCGGTGGTCTGCAGGTTGTACTTACCGCCCGGAATATCGACACCGTTCGTATCCTTGGCGACACCGTTTGCGTAAATCACGTCGACTTCGCCACTCATACGGAAGGTTGCCACCTTCTTGGACTTACCATCGATGTTTACGAACAAAGTGTAACGGCCGCCACCCAAGCACATCTTATCCTTGTCCACCTTCGGGGCAGTGATAGAGGTCAGGTCGACACCGCACTTGTACACTCCCGGAGTAGAGACATTTTCAAAGCCCGGCACCGGTTCAGAAGAAGGAAGGTTTCCGTTCACAAGGGTATAGGAAATGCTCAGGTTTCCTTCAGAAATCATCTTGTCGCCGCAATAGGTTTCTTCCTTGTCGTCACCCGTCATGGCAGCAGCGCAAGAGCCGTCACCCGACTTGGTGTAGCAGATATTGTAAGACGTTTCGGCCGGATTCTGCTTGTTCTTGGTACCCTTCACGTCGATAGCGGTCTTCTGCATAATGTACATGTTCGTCTTGATACGCACGTTACTCATGGTGGTACGGCGGTCGCAGAAGAAGATATCGAGGTCATACTGGTTACCGGCAACAAGTTCGCCGCTCTTGCCCTTGAACTTATCCAGGTTCACATACCCCGGAGCGGCCAAGTGAGTACCACCCAGGTCCACAGCCAACTGGTTATCAATGAACACCCAAATGTCATCGTCGCCGCGGAAATTGAACTTCAGACCCGGCTTATGAGTGAACTTAGCGTGAGATTCAAAGCAGAACTGCTGGTTACGGCCACCTTTACCATTCGCAGTTTCCTTAGACGTCCAACGCGGAGAGCCTTGTTGATTTGCAGGAGGGGCACTTTCTGTTCCATCACTAAAGAATGCCCAGCCCTTCGGGGCGTCGTTCGGGCAGCTCCATCCGAAAACACAATCGTTCGGGGCCGCCATACTAAAGTGTTCCCTAACAACAGTTTCAGTTCCTTCACCATCAGCAAAGAGGCCATCACACTTGATACCGCCATCCCAACCCGGACCACTGCAAAGAACATCAATTGCAGGAATACCTTCGTCAGGATCATCGGCACGGAGAACCGGACCATAGAACACCGGACCTTCAGCCGTACGCTTGGTACGTGCCTTGGCAACCGGAGTCTGAGTCGGGTCCGCAGCGAGAATAGAAGCATCATCCGTAGCTTCGACCGGGTAGAAACCACCCTGAACCGAAAGTCCCGGACTGGTGTAGTAGTCAGAGTCGAATTCCCACTTACCATCAGAAGAACGATGGAACGGCATATCGAAGCAGCTCTTTTCGTTCACGCCCTGAGTGTAGTTGAACAACTGGTTAAAGTACTTGTCATCCATAAAGCACTTCTTACCTGCCGTAGTCAATTTCGGCTTTCTCATAGACTGCGGAACCGTTTCATCAAGAGTTGATTCCACAATACCCGGAGTTACACCAATACAAGCGTTAATAGCCGCAATAGCGGTCGTCTTGTCAACGCCCTGAGCAGCAGTACCACTCATAGCCTGGCAGCCTTCGCCACCCTGAGACCAACAAGAGAATGCCGGATGCAAATCCGCATCGGTATCGTAAATAATAGCAGCCATGGTGTAAGAGCAGTTGCCTTCAATGCCATCCACTTCGGCGGCGCTATAGTAGTAACCGTCGTCATTGGTCTTCTGTTCTTCGTCCGGGACAAAGAACAAGGAGTCCACCATGTTAAAAATCATGTTCAAGGCAATCGGCTGGGCCGTGGCAGCGGTTTCCCAGTTGCCGTTCACGCCAATCATGTCTTCGCGATCAGTATCATCATCACGGAAGAGCACCACGTTGTCCGTGATTTCTTCGTTGAAGAACACGTAGGAATACCATCCGCACATGCCATCCACGGCCTTCATCGGCTTACCGGTCTGGCCGCCATCCGTACTGAGCATCGGCACGGCAGACATCCACTCTTCGTAGTCAGGCGGAATCATTATAAAGAAATATTTTGCGTCAGGCGGGTTTTCGCTAATCACGGGCTTTTCCGGATCCGTCGGATTCGGGAAGATGTAAAGGTCGCCCGTCTTGCTACAAGGAATACCGGCATTCTGAGTACAGCTAGCCTTGTCGTATTCAATGCCCGTAATGCCTGGCTTCTGGCAGTAGTCGTTGTTTGCCGAGGCAATAAAGAATGTGGTGTCTTGTCCCTGAGCAATAAGGGAGGACGAAACCGTCCACCAGCCATCGGCTTGTTTTTTAAAGGGAACAAACTTGCCACCACCGGCGGCATAAGCTTCTGTCCAAGATGCAGGGGCTTGCAAATAAACGGTACCTTCGGCACAAACCTGACCGTTCAACGCAAATGCGCTCTGCACTCCAGCGAAAAGCAGACAAACACCCAACGCCCACTTGACCAGGAGGTTCATTTTGTTCATTTTCATTTTAGTTTCCATCGATGGTTTTCCTTCCAACATAGAATGGCAAAAAGGCAATCCTTTTTTGAAATGCCATAGACCGCCCTCAAATTTACTCTTTTTTGCGGAAAAAGCCAATTTATTTTTTCTGATTTTTTGTGAATTTTTAGTTCCTTTTGTGTACAAAAACTTATAAAAACGAAACAGCGTGAGTTTTGTCACAAGAAAAACAGCTAGTGTAAAATTATGTTTTCAACACACGGGTTTCAAGCCTGATCCATATAAAAAAGGAATGGATTCGTTCCATTCCTTTTATTAGCCATAAATCGATTAATTTATTCGGCAACAGCCTTCATGTATCCCGTATCGGGTTTCGGCGAACGTCTGACGCCCCACACGGATGTACTTTCTTGCTTAGCACGCTTACCGGCAGAACCGAGTCTCACGTAAGACTTGAGTTTCACGATGTAAGCACCCGTACCCACCTGGCGACCATTGTCAGAACGCATGTTCCAACCAATGTAGAAGTTACGGTCGTTACCGGCATCGGTACAAAGTCCGCCACCGAAGTACTGGATACGTTCACCCGTTTCCGGATTGATTTCGGTATTCTTATTGTCATCGCAGTAAATCTTCGCGGTCTTGCTCGCTACAAAGTTACCCAGGTTGGTATAGTACTGGACTTCAAAGTAGAAGAACACATCCTGCGGCAAGATCGAGGCACGTTCTTCCGGAGTAAGGCCATTGTACAAGGCATACATATCTGCCTTGACCAAGTGACCGGGCCTACCACCTTCTTCAGCCCAAATTTCAGCCTTGGTCTTGGTCGTGCGGTAAACGTTCACAGACACGGCCGGAGTCTTTTCGCTGCTCGGGACGTTTGCTGTAGAAGCATACTTGATTTCGTCCACGGCGATTTCGGCATCGCCAACCACCGGAACCCACATCGAGGGCACGCGCTTGGTTTCGTTGTATGCCGTCGGAGAATTCCAATGGTATCCAGCGTCATCGGCAGAGCGCATCGAAGCGGCATCGGCGGCAAGCGCGTTGATGTCAGTCGTATCAGACCAGAAGACATTCGACATATCACCAGCCAGGCGCACATAGTCACCCACATGCGGAGAAACGCTGCCACGCAGGTACATATACTTGATACGGCCTTCACCCGTCTTGGCATCAGTGCCCAAAGCCGGATCACTCTGGGCAGTCACCACAGAAGAGCCGTCGCCCAAGGCAGATACATAGCGGTTCGATTCGGCCAGTTCAATGGCAGAATTCAAGTAGAAGTCCAAAGCCTGCTTCTTGTTGGAAGACGTTACCAACTTAACCGGTTCAGACATCACCACCACAAGGCTATCGTAGTCGGTCAAGTCGTCACCGTTCTTAAGGGTACGTACTTCGGCACGCAGCGGCACAGGCGCCATACGGTCCGTAAGTTTACCGCTAAAGCCCTGCTTCACCGCCTTACCCTTGTCTTCGAATGCCGCGAAAGAATGGACCATGCCAATACCGGACGTCTTCACCTTTTCGGACAGGGTCAAGCCGCCCACCATAATAATATTGGTGCAGTAACCGCTATCAGACGGTGCAGAACAGTCAATGTTGCTTGCATCAAGCGACACGAGTGCGTTACAGGTAATAGCGGAATCCTTCGGCATCGTCGAAATCTTTTCTTGGTACGGGTTATGGAATTCAGCCGTAGTGGAATCCCACATCACGCAAATCTTGGACGGCAAGGAGTCCTTGTGAATACGGCGGTCGTAGTAAATGGCCACGGAGTCGCCGATACCATCCAGGTATTCCTGCTGCATGCTAAAGTACGGAGACGGAATAGCATGTTCCAAGGTCGGCAATGAACCGCGGGCATCGAACACGTCTGCCAAGACCGGGAACGGTACCGGCGGATCGCGGAAGTACATCGGGCTATACACGGCCTTCACGAAGTCATTGTATTCAGCCACGATCGATGCCGGGCTGTGGATTGACGGATCCGTATCCCAGCGGTACTTGGTCACCGAGCGAATCGATATCTTGGTATAACCATTTACAAAGTATGCTTCTGTCTGTCCTTCATCCCACATAAAGTCAATCTTCGGGGAGGTCTCAGAGCCCTTATGGATGGCGACACCATTGCACTTTTCAGTACAAATGCTGTAGGTTCCATCCAAATCCGGGACCAGGATTGCCAAGTACATATCGTAAATGGTACCGACCCAGTTTTCATCGTAAGAACCGTCAGCCTTCGGAGTCTGGCCCTTGACAGGGACTGCGACTTCGTCTTCGGTTTCCGGAATACTCTCGATGAACGTAATCTGCGGCAGGTAGAAGTAGAGTGTCAGCGGAGTCGGTCTGCCAGAAACGCTGATTTCGAACGGCGTAATCGGTTGCTGCAGGTTTTCCATATCAACCGTCGCATAAAGCGTATCGATACCGGCAGGGCCAATCGTCTGCTTTTCGCCGGAATGGAGCTTCTGGTATGCTTCTGCACCCGTAGTCGGATCGACAACCTTTCTGTACACGGTCATCATATTGTTATAGGCAAGCGTATATTCCATGCCGGCAGCGTCATCCGGGAAGATTTCGAGGTCATCGGAATCGGTACCAGGAGCGACGTTCGACACATAGATCGGAATCATTTCGCCACCCATGGCAATGGTTTCCACATTGTACTTACCCTTCTGAACGACGTCGCCGGTTTCTTCATCCACAGAAATGGCGTTACCATTCTTGTAGAGCACATCCACTTCACCGGTGGTCTTGAAACTCATGACCTTCTGGGACTTGCCATCGATGGTCACGAACAAGGTGTAATAGCCGCCCGGCAAGCAGGTGCTGGACTTGTCAACCTTCGGTTCTACAAGGTTCGTCAAGTCGATACCGCACTTGTACACGCCCTGGACATTGACATTTTCAAAGCCGGGGACAACGTTTTCGGTAATCTTCTTACCGTTCACGAGCGTGTAAGAGGGAATTCTACCCGATTCAAGAATTTCGATACCGCAATAGGTGGCACCGTCTTCGGTACCCGTCATGGCAGCGGCGCAAGAACCGTCGCTTGTCACCGTAAAGCAAAGGTGGTCGTAAATCGTTTCGGCGGGATTCGTCGGATTCTTTTTACCCTTCACTTCGATAGCGGTCTTCTGCATGATGTACATGTTCGTCTTGATACGCACGTTACTCATGGTCGTACGACGGTCGCAGAAGAAGATATCCAAGTCATACGTGTTGCCAACCACCAAATTCTGGCCATTATAGCCCTTGAAGCTGTCTAGGTCCACATAACCCGGAGCAGCCAAATGCGTACCGCCCAAGTCCACAGCCAAGGTATTGTCGATAAACACCCAAATGTCATCGTCACCGCGGAAGTTGAACTTCAAGCCCGGCTTAAATGTAAACTTGGCATGCGATTCAAAGCAGAACTGCTGGTTACGGCCTCCCTTGCCGTTCGCCGTTTCTACAGATTTCCAACGAGGTTCATTGGCATCACTTCTTGCAGCCGGAGTTTCTGTTCCACTCACAAAGAAGGCCCAGTCTTCAGGAGCATCTGCCTTGCAGCTCCAACCAAAAATGCATTGGCCAAACTTAGGCGAAAGTTCCGCATCCGTTCCGGTACCATCCGCAAAGAGGGTTTCGCAATCCCTGCCCTTGTTCCAACCCGGGCCATTGCAAAGAATATCGATTTCCGGCATATCTTCCGCCGCATTAATTTTACGAAGGGGCGAAGAATAGAACACCGGGCCTTCGGCCGTACGCTTGGTACGGGCAGCAGCCACGGGCACCTGATTCGGGTCAGCCAAAAGAATGGACGCATCCGTCGTATTTTCTACCGGGTAGAAACCTCCCGGCACGGTAAGTCCCGGGCTGGTATAATAGTCAGAGTCGAATTCCCACTTGCCATCCTTTGCTCGCTTGAACGGCATGTCAAAGCAGCTCTTTTCGTTCACTCCCGGAGTATAGTTGAACAGCATGCCAAAGTAAGAGTCATCGATAAAGCAGTTCTTACCCTTCGTACTCAATTTGGGCTTTCTCTGGGACTGCGGAACCGACGGATCAAGTTTGCTTTCGACAAGCCCCGAAGTCACGCCAATACAGGCGTTTACAAGTTGCTGAGCCGTCGTCGCAGCAATGCCCAAGGCGCCATTCTGGCAACCTTCGCCACCACCATCCTTGTAGCAAGAGAAGGCCGGGTGCAAGCTGGCATCGGAGTCGTAAATAATAGCAGCCATGGTATAGGAGCAAGTTCCTTCGATACCGCCGACTTCAGCCTTACTATAGAAATAGCCATCCGGGCTATCGCCTTTCTGTTCTTCGTCCGGAACAAAGAACAAGGAGTCAACCATGTTCAAAAGGAATCCCAAAGGTATCGGCTGGGCCTGATCCTCTTCTTCCCAGTTGCCGTTCACACCAATCATATCTGCACGTTCAAGGTCATCATCGCGATAAAGCACCACATTGTCAGAAATATCCTGACCCACAAACACATAGGAATACCAACCGCACATATCGTTCACAGCCGTCATGGGAGAGCCGGTCAAGCCCCCATCAAAACTGATCATCGGAACGGCAGACATCCAGTCTTCCATTTCAGGCGGAATCATCACGAAGAAATACTTTGCACCAGGAGGATACTTTCCGGTAAAGGTTTTGCCCGGGCTATTGGGATTTTCGGTCACATATACATGTTCGCCTTCACCGGGGCAACGGAGAGAGGCGTTATTGATAAACCAACTGTTATCGTTTGTATTCAGCGGCGTAACAGCAAACGCAGTACTGGTAACACCTTGAAAAGTTGCATTCACCGAAGCCTGATTTCCTATAGCGAAAAAGGGGCTTTGGTTATCCGTGATACCCAGTCCTTCCAGGTCATATTCATAGAAACCATCGGCATTCAATGTCATTTTTCGAGTAAACTGGACATTTTTACCGCCAATATAAGCTGTAGTCCAGTCATCCGGAGCCTTAAAGTACACCGTACCTTTACAGGTGATCGGGTTCTGGCTCTGTTGCCCTTGAGCCCAAACCCCTTGCACCCCCGCAAAGAGCAGGCAACAGCCCAGGGCATATTTCCACAACGACATTTTCCACAAAGAAAATTGTGTATCTCTCTTCATATGACTTCCTTAAAGCTGGGTACACCAAAAAGACCGGCCTTTTTGGGACACCACAACCTACGTAAAAATATCCTTTTCTTTACAAAAAAGCACATTTTTTACTTTTTTTTTCATTTCACGGCCCGTAATGTTGCAGACAAGCGAAAAACCTCCTTAAAATTGCCGAATTTCGCCATTTCGGGTACTTTTGTTAACAGACGTTTACCAAAAAGGCCCTTCAAAAACAGGCAAAAAACCGATATGCAAATCACGCAAAAATGCATGGACAAGGCGGGCTTGTTTTTTATTACATTTTAGGGCAACACGGAGTGCTTATGCAGGACATGGACCGAACAATTGCCAGCGGAAACACCATCAAGTTGCCCATCGCCCAGATGAGGCCCCACCTGATCGTGCTGTACCCGCAACACCTATTCAAGCAGATTCCCCTGGAAAAAGGGACTGTGGTGCTGGGCCGTGGGCAAGATGCGGACATCCGCCTGGATGACGAACTGGTAAGCCGCAGGCACTGCGCCTTGACTTTTGACGGCGTCGATGTCACCGTCAAGGACCTGGGTAGCACCAACGGCACCTTTGTCGACGGCTCCCCCGTAAGCGACAGCAAGCTCGAGGACCACAACCGCCTGCAAATTGGCAAGATGGTCCTGAAAATCGACTTCAAGGATGCAAGCGAAGAAGCTTTTGACCGCGAGCTGTACGAAGCCGCGACCATGGATCCGCTCACCAAGATCAGCAACCGCCGTACATTTATAGACCGAAGCCTCGGCGAACTGGCCCTGGCCCGCCGCAACAACTATTACGTTCACGCCATCATGGTCGACGCCGACCACTTCAAGCGCGTGAACGACACCTGGGGTCACCAGTGCGGCGACATGGTGCTTAAAGAAATCGCCCGCATTCTCAAAGAAGAAAAGCGTGAATCCGACCTGCTCGCCCGTTACGGCGGCGAAGAATTCGTGCTGCTTTTGGGCGGAATCGGGCCCGAAGACGCCAAAAAGAGCGCCGAACGCCTGCGTTCGGCAGTGGAAAGCCACCGTTTTTCATGGAAAGACACGATTATCCCGGTAACGATTTCCTTGGGGCTTGCTAGCCGTCAGGGCGAAAATATCGGCAAAATCGAGGATTTGATTGCCGAATGCGACCGCCTGCTCTACGTCGCCAAAGAAGGCGGCCGCAATCAGGTAGCCTTTTAAATTGTAAAGAAAATTTCTAAATTGGGCGCCGAAATGTCAAGTTTGAATTCCGAGCGCCTTAATTCCTTTGGTTCTGCAAGTATCCCGAAACTGGTCTTGCAGTTCTCGGTCCCCGCGATTATCAGCATGCTGGTAAACGCCCTCTACAACGTAGTGGACCGTTTCTTTGTGGGCCAGGGTGTGGGCAGTCTCGGCATTGCAGGCATTACGCTCTGTTTTCCGATTTTCCTGTTCATGATGGCCATGTCCATGATGGTGGGCGTGGGCGGCAACACGCTTTTCGCCATCCGCCTCGGGCAAAAGAAGTACATCCAGGCAAGCATCATTCTGAACAACTCCTTTTCGCTGTTAATCCTGATGGCGATTGGAGCATTCACGCTGGGCGAAATCTTCATGGAGCCCCTGCTAAAGTTGTTCGGTGCAAGCGAGCAAACCTTGCCTGTGGCCAGCAGCTACATGCGCATCATTTTGTGCGGGGCAATCTTCCAGACAATCGCCCCGGGCATGAACCACTTTATCCGTTCGATGGGGCACCCGAAAACGGCCATGTTCCGCGAAATCGCGGGTGCTGTCACGAACATCATCCTCGACTACCTCTTTATCATGAAATTCCACTGGGGTATCGAGGGTGCCGCCTGGGCAACCATCGCATCGCAGCTGGTAGCATCGGCTCTCATTACGCAGTTCTTTGTCAAGAAATCATCGCCGATCAAGATTCGCTGGCGCCATATGAAGTTGCACGCCGCCTACGTGCGTAAGATTTATATTCTCGGTTTACCGCCTTCCATGATGCAGATTTGCAACAGCCTGATGAACGCGATACTCGCCTGGAGCCTGACCACCTACGGAAACATCAGCGTCAAGACGACGGGTGCGCTTTCCGGAGGCGACATGGCAATTTCCGCTTTCGGAATCACCAACAGCATTATTTCGATTATCATTTTGCCGCTTCTCGGATTCGTTCACGGCACGCAGCCAATTATCGGCTACAACTACGGCGCACGCCTGAACAACCGCGTCAAGGCAACGCTCAAGTTCGCCTTCATTTACGCGGGCGGATTCATGTTCGTGACTTGGGGCATTCTCATGTGGCAGGCAGAAACCTTCGTTGCACCGTTCGCACCGAACGATCCTGAACTCATCAAGCTGTCGGCCTGGGCCATGCGCATTTTTGCGGCAGCCTTCTTTATGATTCCCTTCGGCATGGTGTCGGGGAACTTTTTCCAAGGTACAGGAAAAGCGTTCAGAGCTATGTTCCTGAACGCTTGTCGTCAAGTGATTTTACTTATTCCGTTCTTGCTGATACTGCCCCACTTCTTTGAACTCAAGGGCGTATTCATGGCGCAGCCCATTGCCGACACAGGTGCGGCTTTCATTGGGTTGGCCATGCTTTGGCATGAACTAAAGAAACTGCATTAACGGACATTTACGCGGCGGGTTTCGCGGGCGACCTTCACGATGTATGAACCAGGTTTGAGGTTCGGCACCACCGTTTCAGCACCAGCGAGCGCGCCCTGGCGCACCACACGTCCCTGCAAATCCATAACCGCAAACTTGGCCGGAGCCGACTGGGTCACGGTAATCGTAAGGGCCTGCGGCAGACTGTTCTTCACGGTAAAGCTTGCGCCAGCAATACGGGCAACAGGCTTGATGGCGCTGTCATCTTCGGTTCCCACACGGAAAGTCATAATCTTTGCCGATTTGCCTTCAATATTGACAAACAAGGTGTAGCGACCTGCAGGCAGATTAATCTTGGACTTGTCAACTACAGGCGACGTAAGATTCGTAAGGTCAATACCTCCGTGATAGACGCCTGGAGTAGAGAGATCCTTAAAGCCATCAACAATCGAATCCGTCAGAGAAACTCCATTGACAAGCGTGTAGGAAACCTGAGTGAACTTATGAACCGTGGAAGTGTCAATGCAAATTGTCTCCGGTTCTCCACTGATGCCGCACGGTCCAGTCATCTTTGTATAGCAGATGGCATATTCCGATTCCGCCGGCTTTTCCGCGTTCTTGGCAGACTTGATTTGAATAGCAACATCGTTCAAGGATTGCATGAACATATTCGTTCTAATCTGGAGGTTGCTCATGGTAGTACGACGGTCGCAAGCGAAAATATCTACGTCATACATATTACCATCCACAAGCGTTCCGCTCGCGCCCTTGAACGCATCAAGGCTCACGTAACCCGGAGCATCCAGGTGGACACCGCCCAAATCAATTGCAAGCTTATTGTCGATGAACGCCCAAATGTCATCGCTACCGCGAAGAGCTAAGCGAAGTCCCGGCTTGTAGGTAAACTTGGCATGTGTTTCATAGCAGAAATGATGGTTGCGTCCACCAGTTCCATCGGTTTTAACCATGGATACCCAGCGGTATTCTGATTGTATCGCCCCTTTCTGCACCTGTTTATCTGTTCCATATTCAAAGAATGGCCAACCTTCAGGAGCTGCGTCGGGGCAGCTCCAACCAAGTACGCAATTGTCCGGATACGTTTTCGGCAAATTAAAGGCCGTTTGGACAAATGCTTCGGTGGTTCCACCATCGGCAAACATGCCTTCACAGTCAAGTCCCTTGTTCCAACCTGGGCCATTGCACAACAAATCCATTACAGGAACGCCTTCCAGAGAGTCGAGTTTTCTGAGCGAAGGACCGTAGAACACCGGACCCTCGGCATCACGCTTGGTACGGGCTGCCGCAACAGGAGTTTGGTCCGGGCCGGCAAGTTTCACAGTCTCATCCGTCGTTGTTTCTACCGGGAAGAATCCACCGAGAGCCTGTGTTCCGGGAGCTATATAGTAATCGGAGCTGAATTCCCACCAACCGCCACGTTCCATGTGCAAAATAGGCATGTCGTAGCAGCTCATTTCGTTCACATTTTCAGTATAATTGAACAGCTGGTTAAAATACTTTTCGTCAATAAAGCATTTCTTGCCTTCTGCAGTCAATTTCGGTTTCTTAGTCGTCGCATCAAGCGTCGATTCCACGATTCCCGGAGTCACTCCAATACAATCGTTCACAGCCTTAACAGCTGCCGTCGTATCGACATCCTGTGCACCAAACTGGCAACCTTCACCACCGGCCGAATAGCAAGAGAATGCCGGGTGCAACTTGGCATCGGAATCGTATACAATCCAAGACAATTCATACGAACAGATACCCTCTATCGAAGTCACTTCGCTTACGTTATAATAGAAACCGTCTGCATTGGTCTTTTGTGATTCATCCGGCACAAAAAACAGAGAATCAACCATACTAAAGATCGTTTTCAAAGAAATCGGGGTTGCCGCCGAACCAGTTTCCCAGTTGCCGTTCACACCGAGCATATCTTCGCGCGTTGCATCATCATCGCGGAAAATCACCACGTTATCAGTAGCTTCATTGTCGGCAAACGTGTACTCGTACCAGCCGCACAGATATCCGTAAGCCGTCATCGGCTTACCGGTTACACCACCATCGGTACTGATCATGGGAGCCGATGCCACCCATTCTTCCATATCGGGTGGAACCAACATAAAGAAATGCTTTTGACCAGCCCATGCCGCAGAACACGCCAAAGCGGCACAAGCCATAACAGACAAACATCTTTTCATACGGACCTCCTAATTATCCAATAATGAACACGCTAAATATATATGAAAAACTTACATAACGCAAGTTATTATTTACAAAATAATCCAAAATGCAAAAAGATGTAACATCTGTTACATCTTTTCCCGTTTTATAAAAGTCCCTATTAGTACAACTTCTTCATGTCAGTCAGTTCACCGCCCTTTTCATGGAAAAGCACCAGCGAGCCACCTTCCATTTTCTTGAATATGGCCGTAAGCTTTGCAACGGCATCGGCTTCTTCGAAACCGATTTCGTTGTAGGCGGTTTCGCCAATGACAAGCCCGATATTCACCATGTCGGGAGATTTGCGGCGCAGGTAATTCAACAGGTCTTCGTCGCTATTGATGATGTCGGTCGCGGTCGGCTTTTCAAGTTCCGACGGATCGCGCGTGCTTACCAGCAACGGGTACATATTGTCGGCAACAGCCTGTTTGGAGTTCAAGTAGAAGACATTGCCCACGAACAAACTAATGGAGTCGTTCAGCACCTGGCGCACTTCGAACATAATGTCGCTTTGAGACGAAGCTTCCTGGATTTCGAGCTTGGAAGGGCCGCAGGCCATAAAGGCAAGCGAAAACGAGACAAGGGCCATAAGGGCAAGTTTCTTCATGTTTTCTCCTTTCGGCATTGCAAGGGGCAACGCCAGTATTCCGCCCTTTAATATATAATTTATTTATGTAAAATGCGCATTGCACGCTCAATGAGCTCGGGTTTTAGGTCAAAAACGCGGCTCAGGGTCTCGACACGTGCCGATTCCTCGATTTTTTCGATACGGGAACCGTTCGCATCGCGGGTAACGAGATTCCCCTTCTGGTAATAATACTGCACGCCACGCTCGCGGTCCAGGCGGTTTAGCACAGGGTACGTCATCATTTCGCGGTAAAAACTTTCGTTCCAGTGCAGTTTGAATTCTTCGACCGACACGCCCTCGACAGGATATTCGAAGCGGAGCTTCATGGGAGCTCCCGCACCGCCCGTCCACAAGGCCATGCTGTCCATTGTCGGGCGGTCCAGCCTTACCGTATTCGGGACCAGCGGGAAAAAGGCTGTTCCCGTGCCTTGCGGAGGCGGCAAGGGAATCGGGAGCGGATCAAAAATCAGGTAACCGGGGTCGAAAAGATATTCTGTCGCCGAGAGGACGCTCGTAAACTCGCTACAGACGAGAGACGAGTGAGAATCCGGATCGGGGAGAATTAGGGCGCAGTGAATGTTCTTTTCCTTGCGCTTGTGGCCCATGACGAGACGCGGATTTAGCCCCATGTCCCTGAACACCTGATACAAGTGCCATGTCATGCTAAAGCAGGTGCCGCCGCCCATCCAGGCATCTACATCATTCTGAAAACTGTCGTCCAGCTTTTGCGCGGCAGAGGAACTCCCCGTAGCTTCCAGACGGATAATCTTCGTCAGGTTCTCGTAGGTGACCTTGGACAACTTATCGCAGACGTCCTGGATTTTTTTCCACAATTCGGGCTGCATAGCGCAAATGTAGAAATTACACCAACAGCATAATGCCGTCGACGCCGAGGACAGTCACGCAGGCAACCACGGCAACGCCCACCAGCCCAAGGCCAAGGAGCGAAGCGACGACTGCCGCCACCAGGGCGCACGCACCCGAAAGCTTGCTGTCGGTCGAATAGAGAATCGCAGGCACGGTCATCGCGGCAAGCACCGTGTACGGCACATACGCCAAGAAGGATCGCCAGAAACGGCTCTTGATTTTACCCTTCAAGAGTACGAACGGCACCGCACGCAGCAAGTAGGTTACGCCTGCCATCACGAGCAGGAACAAGAAGTAATCTCTTAAGTGCATGATTCCTCCTCGTCTTTAACCGGGAAGAATGCCGCACCCAAAAGCGAAGCTACGAGTGCACAAATAATAATCGCAAAGCCGACCGTCACACCGCTCAGCGCAGGAACGTACTTGAACGCAAGGCTGCAAGCAATTGCAATCAACACGGCGACCAAAGTCGGGCGGTGCGCCTTCATTTGCGGCACCACGATAGCCACAAACATTCCGTACAAGGCAACGCCTAAAGCATTCGTCACAACGCCAGGCAAAATTTCGCCACAAATGGCACCGCACAAAGTACCCGAAGACCAGCCAATATACGGGAGAACCATGAGGCCAGCAAAATAACGCGCCGTCACAGGTTCACTCTGGCTTACAGCAAGCGCATAGATTTCGTCGGTGATTCCCGTTGCCAGCATCAGGCGCTTGAAGGTGCCGAAAGACGGCGCCACCTTTTGCGACAAAGAAA
Organism: Fibrobacter sp. UWB5; assembly: GCF_002210295.1. Taxonomy (NCBI): domain Bacteria; kingdom Pseudomonadati; phylum Fibrobacterota; class Fibrobacteria; order Fibrobacterales; family Fibrobacteraceae; genus Fibrobacter; species Fibrobacter sp. UWB5. The sequence continues at coordinate 177,774 of NZ_MWQH01000004.1, forward strand.
TCGCCATCAGACTATAACGCAAATTGATAAAAAACGTGGCAATCGCCATCTCGATAAAAGTACCCGCGGCTTCGGACATGATCTGCAATCCTGCAAACTGCCCCGCCGAGGTCAAGTTCGTCATCGAAATAAAGGTGACCAGCGGCCAAGAAAGCAACTTGGAGCCGGCAATTCCGAACGAGAAGGACACGGCAAAGTAGCCGAGCCCAATCGGAAGTCCGTCTTTTACACCATTTGAAAATTTCATGGGCGCAAATATAGAAAAACTTTAAGGCAAAATTATGCAGATATATAAATTTATGCATACAAAACAGAAACCCCGCCATAAGGCGGGGCTTCAACACTACAGGAGTCTAATTACTTGATCGAAATCTGGCGGGTCAAGCTATTGGAGCCCGAACGCACACGCACGATGTAGTTGCCCTGACGAAGCATGTCGAGTGCGACAGAGCCGCTCACCTGCTTAAAGCCAACAACCGGTCGGCCCTGCATATCGAACACATTGACATCGGCCAGAGTTGCACCGCCCACATGGAGCACGCGACCTTCGACAGAAAGCAAGATCGAATTCGACACAGGCGCCATCACGGTTGTGGTATTTTCAACCGTGAGCTTGATTTCATACTTTTCGCCATTGAGTTCAATAGTTTCGCTGTAGGAACCGGGCTGAATGTAACTCGGTACAGAACCCGAAATCGTCACCTGGTTGCCCGACTGTTCCATCTTCAAGAAGTGGAGATTCCAACTCTTGCGGACGTAAGAGACGACATCATTGAAGGTAACCATTTCAAAGTCACCGCCCTGGACAACCTGCTGAATCAATTCACCCACCACAATGACTGCGGGTACTGCAGACGAACTGCTCGGCACCTCTTCGGAACTTGAAGAAACAAGCACCTCAGAGCTAGAGGATTCTACACTAGACGAACTTTCTACAACCGCTTCGCTGCTGCTAGATTCTACGGAGCTGCTGCTTACGACAGACGATGCGCTAGAGCTAGACTCCATCGGTTCTTCGGAACTGGAGCTGGATTCAGCGCTAGAGCTAGATTCGACACTGCTGTTCGACGATTCCGGTTCAGAGCTAGAAGATTCTACGCTGGAAGAACTTTCCAACACCTCTTCGCTACTGCTGGATTCTTCGGAGCTGCTGGAATCTTCAACACTAGAGCTAGAGATTTCTTCACTAGAAGAAGATGCTTCGCTAGAACTAGATTCGACAGAGCTTGAAGAAACGTCTTCGGAGCTGGAGGATTCGACACTGGAAGAACTTTCCACCACCACTTCACTGCTGCTAGATTCTTCGCTAGAACTAGATTCAACAGAACTGGAAGACGGCGTTTCAGAACTAGAGGACACAACCTCAGAGCTGGAAGACAGAATAGAACTTGAGGACGCGACAGAGCTAGAAGATACGATGCTGGAAGAAGAAGCAACGCTTGAAGACGAAGCGACAGAGCTCGAAGAAACTACAGAGCTGCTAGACGCCTCACTCGACGAGGACTGAATGGAACTAGACGACGCAGGCGTTGCAGCGCAGGCCTTGTAGGAGCTCGGATTCGAAGCAAGATAGCCCTTCACCATTCTACCCGAGTCCGTATAGCCAAGGTTTCCAGCGGAGCTTCCACCACTGAATGCAGCAGAGCCTTCGCTAATTCTTGATGCAGACCAGTTTGCCCACGAAAGCTTATTATTGTTCATCCATTGTTGCCAAGGGCTATTCGAGCCCTCATTAGGAGTGCCTTTTCCATCAGCAGTTCCAGTGCCCCATTCGGTAACGAAAACAGAGAGGCCCTTTTGCATAGCCTTATCCGCATTACCACCTTCTGTATACACAGAATGGCTCCCCGCATAATAATGGAAGGTATAAGCAACGTTAGAGTCATCAATGGGAGTCACCACATTCGGATATTGATCGTAATAGGGGGTACCCACAACAATCAGGTTATCGGAATACTTACGGATAGCCTTAACAACATTTTCCGCATAGTTTTTGATCGACGGCCAATATGAAGACGCGGAGCCTTCACCCCAACTGCCAATCGGTTCGTTGTAAATCTCAAAAATCACATTGTCGTAGCCGCCATAAGTTTGCGCAGCCCAACCAAAAAAGTCAACGGCTTTACTCTTTTGATTCTCATTTTCAGCCTGATGAGAATGCCAGTCGATAATCACATAGATATCATTCTTGACAGCCGCCTCTACCACGGCTTTCAACATTTTCTTTTGATTTTCAGCTGCACCTGTCAGATAGCCCCTACCATAATCCCACGATTCGCTAATACCCATAGCAAAGCGGACGATTTCAATTTTCATCTCCTTCACCATCGTATTGATTGCTGTCTCCGTATAAAAATCCGTAGCGGAGGCATCTGCAGAACTCCAATAAAGGCTCATGCCCTTGACCTGGACTTCGTTTCCAGATGTACTATAAGTCGGACAAGAGCCATAAATACGGCCATGACCATTCGAGTTCTTGCCGGTCTGCAACTGACCGTACTGGCTCACCGGACCCACACGAGTCGGAGCCACTGCGAATGAGGTAGAAATAAGACCTGCAGCGAGCACACTCAAGCCAAGCATTTTTGCACTAAATCTGATTGCCATATATCCTCTGATACACCAATTTTCGCAACCAAATTTAGATTATTAGGCCTTATTTTACACGTGATTTCTCGCACATAACAAATTGATAATGTTTACGCATGTAGACTAATCACCGCAAATGCGGCACAACAAGTTCCGCAAAAAAAAGAAGCCCGGCTTTTAGGCCAGGCAACTAGAAAGCGAGATGTCGCGAAACGAATTAGTTTTCGTTGTTGTGCATTTCCATCTGTTCGCGGTCCATCGTGTGCTGCAAGTATTCCTTGAAGTCACGGTCGATGTTCACGCCATCGAGGTCGAGGTCATCGTTTTCCAACACGAACACGGCGCTCGGGTTATCGAGCCAGCCGACCACGTCCACCTGATCGAGTTTCATGGACTTGTCGCCTGCAGCCTGTGCAACGTATTCAATCTTAGACTTCTGTACCCAACCCTGTCCGCAAGGACCCTTCACGAGCACTTCAGTTTCGCCATCCTTAAGGATCGTAAGTTCATCATTGAAACCAGCCGTGCAAACAACGGAACCGCCATCTTTTTCCTTGGTCAGGTCCACGTCACCGATCTTGGATTTCACCTTCTTGCCAGCAGCGAAAGAAACGCTAACCATGAGAGCAAGAGCAATTAAGAGCACCTTTTTCATATCTTTCCTCAGAAACAGGTTAAAAACTTGACAATGCAAGTACGAATATACCTTTTATTTTTGACTTTCGTCACAATTTCTTTTAAATTTTTGCGATATGAAGAAGATTTTACTTATTTTGGCCATCATTTTGGCACTTTTGGGCACTTTTTTGACCGCAAACCTCAAGTCCAGGATGGGTGCAACGGCTGAAAACGCCCAAACAGCCCTCATCGAGGTCCCCAAAGGGAGCTCCCCCTCTAAAGTTTTCCAGATCCTAAAACAGAATGGAATTTGGAGCGACGACCTCGCCTTCCGGTTGACCATGAAAAGGTTGAACCCGAGCCTCAAGGCCGGTTGGTTCGAAATTCCCGCAGGCCTCACGCTGCCACAGGTACTCGCCATTATCGAAAGCGGCAAGGTCGCCGTACGCCGCGTGACCATTCCCGAGGGTCGCGCCTCGTGGGAAATCCCGGCCTATATAAAGAAGGCCTACCCCGACTTTGACGAGAACCGCTGGAACAAGCTCGTCCAAGACCCGAAGTTCGCCCGCTCGCTCGGAGTCGAGGCCAACTCCCTGGAAGGCTACCTGCTCCCCGACACCTACCCCTTCCCGATTGACGCCGACGAAGAGACCATCCTGAAGCACATGGTGGCCGCGAACCTCAAGGTCCGCGACGAAATGGAAAAGCGCCCGGGCTCCATGTGGAAGACCCTCGGCAGCTGGCACAAGGTGCTCACGCTTGCAAGCGTGGTCGAAGAAGAAACCGGCATTCCCGAAGAACGCCCGCTGATTGCAGGGGTGTTCCACAACCGCCTGCGCATTGGCATGCCGCTCGGGGCAGACCCCACGGTGCGGTTCATTTTCAGGAACCTGACCGGCCCAATTTACAAGAGCCAGCTGAACAGCAACAGCCCCTACAACACCCGCAAATTCAAGGGACTCATGCCGGGTCCGATTTCGAACCCGGGCCGCAAGGCAATTGAAGCTGCGCTGTTCCCGGCCACGACCGACGCCCTTTACTTTGTTGCAAAAGACGACGGTTCCATGACGCATTTCTTTAGCTCCAACTTGGCCGACCACAACAAGTATAAGGACGTTGCCGCCAAGAACCGTGGGGAGTAAAATCCGGCAAAGTCACCCTAAAAAGTGATTCATCCGATACAGTTGTATACAGAAATAATTTCAAAACCCTAGCCTTTAGGTTGGGGCTTTTCTAACATTGGCGCCGTATGCAGGTGCAAGTCAAGGACCGTTCCCTATTAAGCCTTTCGTGGCCGCTGTTCATTACCTTCGGCATCGCCACGTGCCAGCCCATGATGGACAGCTGGTTCCTGTCGCGTACGTCGGAATCGGCAGCGGCGGGCGTGGGGGCATTAATGCCCGTGCTGGGCGCGCTCTTTATGGCCATCAACGCATTCGCCCAGGCAGGGGCGAGCATCGCCTCGCAATTCATTGGGGCAGAACGCCCCAGGCAAGCAGGCACCACCCAGACTATGGTGTTGTTGGGTAGCTTCTTGTTAGGCATTGCAATCACGCTGGTTATAATCCCCCTAAACAACCAGATTGTAAGCTGGATGGGGCTTACCGGCGATGCCGCCCACCACGCCCGCGACTTCTTGCATATCGTCTCTATCGGTTTTGCGTTCCGTGCCCTGCAATCCACCCTCACGTCCTTGATCGCGACCCACGGTCTTACCGTATGGAACCTGTTCGGAAACATCATCACGATTATTTCGAACGCCATCATGAACGTGATCTTCTTGAACGGATACCTCGGGTTCCCGCAGATGGGCGTGAAGGGCGTAGCGCTTGCCACCATGCTTTCGTGGCTGATTGCCGCAAGCATCCTGTTCGTCATCTTGCGCGTCAAAGTCCACCATAAGATTCGCCGTACCGACTTCAAGCGTTCCCGCGTGATTCTGCCGGACTGGATCCGCATCGGATTCCCCGCCGCCGTCGAGCCCGTGAGCTTCCAGATTTTCCAGGTGGTGCTGACAGCCATCGTGGTGCACTTGGGCATTATCGCCATGACCGCCCGCATCTTCAGTGCGAATTTCGCCATGCTCGCCGTCATCTTGAGCGTGGGCCTGAGCAGCGGAAACCAGATTCTCGTGGCCCACCTCGTAGGCGCCCACGACTTCGACAAGGCGAACCGCCGGCTCCACCAGAGCCTGATCGCCGGAAGCGCAAGCGGACTCGTTGTGGCGATTATTGTGGCCTTCTTTGGCACCCAGTTGCTTTCGTTCTACACCAGCGACCCCGAAGTCATTCGCCTCGGCAGGCTCTGCCTGTGGTGCGACGTGATTCTGCAACCGTTCAAGGCCGCGAACATGGTCATCACCTCGGCCCTCCGCGCCTCAGGTGATTCCAAGTTCCCCGCCATCGTAGGCTCGGCCATGATGTGGACCTGCGGCCTGGGCACCGCCCTCCTGCTCGCCTTCGGCCTCAACCTCGGCCTCGTGGGCATCTGGCTCGGCATGGCCTCCGACGAATTCTACCGCTCCATTGTCAACTACATCCGTTGGCGCGGCGGTAAGTGGAAACAATACGGCGTGGTTTGATCCCAAATGCCGCAAATTCAAGTTTTAAGCCACTTTTTATCACGCTTTTTTGCTCGCCCCTTTTATTTGGGGCGTTTTCATTGTATATTGTAGCTATGATTTTTTCGTTCAAGCATAAGGTGATGTTCTTGTTGTGCGCAGCAGCTTTCTGCTGGTCGCAGGATTTGGACAAACCCGTGAACGATGTTGAAGTGTTCCGCCCCGAAAAGCGCGACACCAAAGTGCAGTTGGTCGATTCGACCAAGAGCAATTCCGTCACCTTGAACGTGGACATCTTTGCCGACGGAATTGTCGGGTCGTACTACATTCTGTGGGACGACGTCGACCTTTCCGAAGACATCAAGAAACAGATGACCACCCGCGACTTCGCCCGCGACGAATTCTTTATGCAGAACATCGACCGCGAACAGTTCGAACAGGAACGTTTGCTGCAACTCTTCGAAGACAAGAAGAAGCAATACTTCGCCATCTTCCCCGAAGAAGCCTTGAAGATGATCGAAGACGCGCAAAAAGACCAATAAATGTTCTCCAAAGAAAGAACCTTTAACGACTGGAAGCTAAGCGGATTCGGAAACGCACCCGCCATTCTTTTTGACAGCATTGAAAGCACTCACAGTTTAATGAAGGCGCGCGCCTCAGCCGGCGAAATCGAGCCTGGCACCTTGTTTGTCGCCGACACGCAAACAGCAGGGCGTGGCCGTCATGAACGCACCTGGGCATCCCCCTCTGGGTTAAACCTTTACTTTAACATCCTGATTCCGCTAGACGGAATCCCGCTTGCATCGGCTCCGCAAGTCACGCAGGTCGCGGCCCTCACCTTTGCCGAAGTTTTCAAGAGCCTGCAAGACGAATCCAACGCACAAGGACTCGGAAACCAACGCGTCGGAAAAATCACAGTCAAGTGGCCCAACGACATTCTTTGCGGCAAAAGCAAGTTCTGCGGAATTTTGGCGGAGATTGTATACGCACCGTCTGCATCAGGGGCGCCGAAACCAGCGGTCAGCATGGGTGTGGGAATCAACGTCAACAGCAGTCCGCTCGATTACGCGTACTTGGGCCGCCCCGTCACGACGCTCAAAGACATTTGCGGTCAAAAGATCAATCGCGAAAAGCTCTTGCAAATGCTTATCGCAAACCTCGAGCGTGCCATCGGACAATTCCGCGCTTTCGGCATTCGCCCGTGGGTTGCCGCCTGGAAACGCATGGACCAGTTCATCGGCGCACGCGGCACCATCGTAGTCAACAACCACTGCACCGACCAAAACCGCGACAGCGGCGCAGGCGCTATCAAAAAAACAGGCACCATCCTCGACATGCAAGAAGACGGAAGCCTGTTATTCAAATGCGACGACGGCACCACCGAAACCGTATTCAGCGCCGACCTAGAGATTTAGAGAAAGACTATTTTCTTTTCGTCTTGTAGAACAAGCTGCCCACAAGCGAAACGGCAAGCACCACGATCATCGCCGTAAGGCCCATGTCGGCGAGGTTCTTGTACTCGCCCACATGCCCCGACTCAATGAGCATAATAATGATCAGCGCAATGACGGCTGCGGTAGCGCCCATGCGGTCAAACATCTTGATTTTATCTTCGATGGTGAAGGGCTTCTTGAACGGACCGTTAGTAAAGGGCATTGACATCGCCTCCCAAGCAAATCCACACGATGAGCCCCGCCATCACGAGTACGCTAATGGCGACGTTCGCCAAAAAGAAATCGCGGTTCATGGCATCGAGGTCATCGGATTTGCGAAATAAATGGATGTAGAGGATTGCGGCAGTCATTAGGCCCGTTACCACCCACCAAGGGATTCCCATGCCCCAGAACACGCCGAAAACCACACACAAGGCAAGCATGGCGACATGGCTCCAGAAAGCGATTTGCAAGGCGCGTTTGCGGCCAAAACGGGCAGGCACCGAATGCAGTCCCATCTGGCGGTCTATTTCTTCGTCCTGGGTCGCATAAATAATATCGAAGCCGCCCATCCAGAGCATCAGAATCACGAGTAAGAAAATCGGGAACACGGCAAACTCGCCGCGAATGGCAATCCAGGCGCCCAGCGGGCTCATGCCGATCGCAAAGCCCAGGAACCAATGGCAAAGCCAGCTAAAGCGTTTCCAGTAAGAATACGAAAGCAACAGGAGCCACACGGGTAATGCAAGCAAGCCGGCGAGCGGTTGTAACAGCGCCGCGAACAGCACGAACAGCACACCGTTCACGGCAAGGAAGGCGATCACCGACGCCTTGCTCAGGCGCCCTGCAGGCAGATGACGCTTTGCAGTACGCGGGTTCTTGGCGTCGATATCGGCATCGGCAATGCGATTGAAACTCATGGCGCTGTTACGGGCGGTCACCATACAGCCCACAATAAGCGCAATCATCTTGACCGCCTCCGCGGCAGCCATGCCGCGGAAACCGCCCGCCGCGACCCACATGGAGCCAATCGCAAAAGGCATCGCGAAAAGCGAATGACTAAAGCGCACCATGTGCCCGAATTCAAGAACCTTTTTAAGCATACCTATTTCTTTTTCGCTCTCACCTTGGCCAAGTGCTTCACAGAAGGAGTCTTCTGTTTTGTCGCCTTAGGAATCGAAATTCCCTTCCATGGCTTCACGATGTCGGCGGCATCCCTCATCGCACCCAAATGCATCAGGATTTTTGCGACCACCGTATCGACCAATTCTTCAATGGACTTCGGGTGATCATAAAAATGCGGCGATGCCGGAATCACGATCCCGCCCTGGCGAGTCAAACGGGTCATGTTGTCCAAGTGGATCAAGTTGTAAGGAGTCTCGCGCGGCACCACAATCAAGGGGCGGCGTTCCTTGAGGCAGACATCGGCAGCGCGAATCAACAGGTTGTCCGACGTTCCGCCGGCAATGCGGCCAATTGTTCCCATGGAACAAGGCACCACAACCATGCCGGCATAGTCGGCAGAGCCGCTGGCGCATTCGGCAAAGAAGTTTTTCACGTCGGGAGCTTCGTCCACGTAATCGAACAATTCGTCCTGGCCTTCGTAGGCCACCACGCCCCTGCCCGGCGGCGTCACCAAAGCTGTCACATGGTGCCCCAAGCGTTTCAAATGCATCGCGGTCCTTGTCGCATAAATGGCGCCGCTCGCACCGGTTACCCCCAAAATGAACCTCATGTCCGTCTCCTCAGTAATACGCGGTACGCTACGCCGAAAAAGCAAGGCTTCACGTGCACCAATTCAAAGCCGTTTGACTCCGCCAACTTGACAAAGTCCGCCACCGGCAAAAAACGGAGCACCGAATTCACCAAGTATTCGTAAGCTTCCCGCTTGCTAAAAAAGGCCCCCAGCACCGGAATAAAAAGCGGTGCAAGTCTCTTATAGAAAAACTTGTTGAATGCGTTTCTCGGCGAAAAGAATTCCAACACCTGCAGGTATCCCCCATTCGAGAGCACGCGGGCTGATTCCTTCAAGCCGCCTTCGGCATCGGGCAAGTTACGCATTCCAAATCCGTTCAGAACCACATCGAACGAGGCGTCGCCAAAAGGCATTTTCATGGCATCGAGCTGCACGGGGATAGCCGTCATCGTCTTCCCTGCAGCGCCCTTCAGCATTCCATAAGAAAAATCGCCCAAAACGGCGATATCGGGCTTGCCATTGAATTTTTCGTAAGTAACCGCAAAATCGCCCGTGCCTCCGCACAAATCCAAGAGACGTTTGCCGGGCTTTACCTTTTTCAGTTCGCGACAGCAACTGCGGCGCCACAAAATGTCCTGAAAGCAACTGAGCGTATGATTTAAAAAATCATAGCGACTGGCAATCTCGTCGAACATCTTGCGCACAGGGCTTATCATGGCGCCAAATATAGAAAAAGGAGCCTAGGCTTCAAGCCACAGGCTCCTTTCCAAATGCTTACAAATTGCAACTACTTGAAGGATGCCGTAATAGACAGGCCTTCTGCAACCGTCGCAACACACGTTTCCGGCGTGCCAGCCACAGGTTCGCAACCCGTCCATCCACCGAATACGGAACCGGCTTCGGGAACGGCCGTCAGCACCATTGCGTTTCCAGCAAAGAACTTGGCCTTATAATTTGCACTCGGCAGCGTCATGCCATCCATAACGATGGAGCCCTTGCCGTTGGCGGTAATCGAGACCGAAGTCATGCTTCCGACACCAAATTCTTCCTGAATTTCAGACAGGAACTTGCCATCGCGTTCTTCTGCCCAGGGGCCAAGCCTTTCGCCATATGCATCGAAGCTATGTGCATACTGGCCTCTTCTTTCCTTATAGGCTTCCACGTCCATATCCCTAGCAACGTCTTCGGAATTCAGCATGCCGGCAAGGAACTTAGCCTTTGCCTTGACGTTTTCTGCGTTCAAGTAAGACTGCAGCATCACGGCGGCATGGTTGAGGAAGAGTCGCTTGAAATTGGGGTTTTCGACCAACTTCGTGTAAAGCACATGGAAGCAATGGGCCTTGTCGCCAGTGAATTCCTTGCTGCTGCTGGTATGGCATTTAGCACCATCATCACCGCGGCCACCCTGCTTAACCCACTTGAACATATTCGTGCCATCGCTAAAGCCAGACACGCCCCATTCCCAGTCAAAGCCATGGTCAAGGTCATAGATCATGAACTTCCAGAGCGGAGATTCCGGAGACTTCCAGACGCGCACGTTATTGTTCGGCCAGTCACCGTTATGAACGTACATTTCGGCAAGCATGTAATTGGCAAAGTTGCCCATATCCATAAGCTGCGTCATGTAGGTATAGGCATCATTGTCCGTAGCAAAATCGTGTGCAGCGGCATATTCCAGCATGGCAAGGTATTCGTCAGGAGTACCGTTGCTTGCTTCGACGTTTACACCCAAATGCTTGAGGAACGTGACCGACGAAGCATCGATACCGTAATTCGTTTCTACAAAGTTCTTGTTGAAACGTTCACGCATATCGTGAATGCCATAATACTTACCATTGTAGAACACCACCACCTGGCGGCTACGCTGGTAATCCACGCCACTACCTTCAAGAATAGCGCCACCAACGGCATCGGCAAAGTAGTCGCTCACAAAACGGTTACCATTGTTACGCAGGTTAAAGCCCTTGTACTTGTCATTCACACCCTTGCGAGTTTCGAACAACGGGTAGTCTTTCAACCACGTTCCACCATATTCTTCGCGCATCACGATAGCGACGGACTTCTTGCGTTCCATGCGGCTCCAGCCACCCATCAAGGAAATGCCGCCATCGGCTTCCCAGGCTTTACCCTTGCTGCTTCTGCCCTTTTCGTAGTATTCCACGTGAACCGGGAGTTCGCCAGAGTCATTCGGATAAGATTCGTTCGGAGCGTACATCTGATCGTGTTTCATATCAGGTTCGCCACCATTCGTCTTCTTGTAATACTTTTCAAAGAAGCTCGGATCCACGCTCACAGCCACCACAGGCATGTTGGCCGTTTCATCGATAAAGTAGGTGTTGGTCGTGATGTCCTTCGTAAGGAGCCCGTCCTTGAATGCGGCGCAGCGGAGAACCGTGGTCGTTTCAATCTTCATGTCCGATTCGAACTTTTCGGAATTCTTGGTCGGAACAGAGCCGTCCTTGGTGCAACGCACGGACACGCCTTCCGGAACGTTCGGCTTGTTCAAGGTCACAGAACCATTGTAGAATCCACCGCCATGTTCACCGAAGCTGATAGAAGGAGAAACACCTTCATAGCCATCGGACACATTGTTCGGCTGTTCGGGAGTCGGCTTTTCAAAGAACTTCCAGGCACCGCCATCGATAATGCCCCAGCTCATGCCAGCGCTAAGTGCCGGGTACTGGACCGAGTCGCGGATAGAATAATACTGGTCAATCAGGTAGACCGTTCCACCATCCTTATTCAATTTCCAGTTGGTATGGGTACGCGACTTATACACGGTCGTGTCTGCAGAGGGTGCCACAGCGTTCACGTCGTTCTTGTCGCAGAATACGGTACGGAAAGAGTGCGGAGCAATCAGTTCATCGCCAAAGACCCACTTGCGCGGCTTTTCCAAGTTTTCAACAAGCGCATAGCCCATGAGGTTAGCAGCGACATCACCGGCATTGTAGATTTCAATCCAACCCGGATCATCACCGTTTTCATCGAGCCAGTCCAAATTCACCGGAGAAATTTCGGTAATCACCAGAGAAGAGTTACCCACCCAACGAACCGTCGTATCGGCCGGAACATAGATAATCCTATCTTCGTACACAGTGTCGCCAGAGACCGGGTCAATCGTACGAACAGTTTCCTTCTGCCCGGGGGTTTCTACAATTTGAGTAATCGTATCGCCGGTAATCGAATCAACCTTTTTCACCGTATCAATCTTTACAGGAGGATCGTCATTTGCACGGCTATGCGATGCAGAGTCGTCGTTACAGGCAACCAAGCCCGAAAAAACCAAACTTAGTCCGCCCATCAAAGCAAGACTATTTACTTTGTTGAATATGTACACACTGCTATCCTATTAAAAACGTTTCCCAGGAAATCCCACTTTCCAGGGCCATATTCTTTAGCACCCAGATACTAAATTTAGAAGATTATTCAAAAAAAAGGGAAAAATATCAGTAATATTCTATTTACCCTTGACAAGTATCACATAGTGTTCTATATTTGGCCTACCAAGTCGGCGCTGTAGCTCAGTTGGTAGAGCAGCGGACTGAAAATCCGCGTGTCGTCAGTTCAACTCTGACCGGTGCCACGAAAAAAAGACCTCGATTTTGAGGTCTTTTTTAATTTTTGTTTTCAAACGCGCAGCAAAAGCGCAGTGTGTTTAGAAAAATTTAATCGGAATTGCGGCGATAAAGGCTGTAAATCTCGTCCCAGTGTTCCATCAGCACGTCCACGAGTTCCGGCTGGAACTGGGCGCCACGCTGTTTCAGGAATTCTTCCTTGACCTTTTCTTCGGGCCAGGGCTGCTTGTAGCAACGCGGGCTAGAAAGGGCATCCAGAACGTCGGCAACGGAACAAATGCGGCCTGCCAGGGGGATTTCTTCGCCGGCGATCCCTCTCGGGTAGCCGCGGCCATCCCAGCGTTCGTGATGGGAACGGGAAATCTCAGCAGCAAAGCGAAGCAACTGGCGCTTGGAATTGTGGAGCATGTTGTAGCCGATTTCGGAATGCGTCTTCATAATGGCGTATTCGTCGTCCGTAAAGCGGCCGGGCTTGTTCAAAATGGCATCGGGAATGCCGACCTTGCCCAAATCGTGCATCGGAGCGGCCAGGCGGATTCGTTCCACTTCGACTTCCGGGAGTCCCAGGAACTTCGCCAGCATGTAAGAAATCTCGGCGACACGTTGGATGTGGTCGCCCGTTTCCTGGCTGCGGTATTCCGAAACTTCACCCAGAATGTGGATGATTTCGCGCTGGGTCGCTTCCAGTTCCATGTTCAACATGGCGGATTCGACCGTCTTTGCAGAATAGACAGCCGTAAGGCTCAGGCGTTCCAAGTCCTGTATCGAGAATACGGCGGCTTCGCCCTGTTCGTTGGTTCCCTGCTTGTTGATCGCCTGGAACACACCCATCACGTTGCCGGCCGAATTCATGAGCGGAACGGTCATTACAGACGTTGTTCGATAATGCGTCTTTTCGTCAGATCGACGGTCGAACCTCGGGTCTTGGTAGGCATCCTTGATCAAGAGCGGTTCGCCCGTCTTGACAGAATAGCCCACAAAGCCAGCGTCATGCGGAATGCGAAGTTCGCTCACGCCATGTGCGACCTTGGTCCATAATTCGCCACGATCGTTATCGACAAGCCACAGGGAGCAGCGGTCCGCCGCCACAATGGAGCGTCCCAAATCAGCCATCAGAATAAGCAAGCCGTCCATCTTTCGCTCTGCCGCAATCTTCGGCATGTAAGCGAACAACAGCTCCAGTATCCTTTGGGATTCTACAACCTGTCTTTCGTCCAGTTCCGTCATACTATGTAAAATTTAGATAAACCTTGTATTATTCTCAACTATGCTTGACAGAATTAGACGAATTTTTCTATCCTTGGGAAGCCTTGGAGGAATAGGCTAATTGGTAAGTCAGCGGTCTTGAAAACCGCCGCCGTAAGGCTTGGGGGTTCGAGTCCCTCTTCCTCCGCGAAAAAGCTTCCTCTGGGGAGCTTTTTTTATTGTCCTCCCCCTCATTTCACATTACACATTCCACATCTATTTAACGTCCCACTCCATCCGGTTGTCGGCGACAAAATCGGCAACAGCCGAGGCAGGCTCGTCGTAAAGCAATGTGCACACCTTGACCGGGAGCGGGAAATCCCGCCCGAAAGCAGCTAGGCATGCCGAAGTGGTCGCCCCCGTCGTAAAGACATCGTCTACAATGATAACCGTCCCCGATGAAGGAGGCTTTTTCAACACGCAGCCGAACGCAAACGCCACATTGCGCTCTCGTTCTTCCTTGGAAAGTTTCGTCTGCGAAACCACAAATGTCTTTCGCTTCAACCATCGGCAAACTTTACCGCCCAGGGCAAGCGAAAGCGCCACCGAAATCTTTTCGGCCTGGTTGTAGCCACGTTCCCTATACCTGGCCCTGTGGAGCGGTACAGGAACAAAGTAAAGCGGCTTCGGAAACAGGGACATTTCCTCGCGCACCAGCCCACACCGAACCGACGCCGAATGCTTGACCAAATACGTTGCCATTCCGGAAATTCCCCTATACTTGAGCGCATGCACCAGACGCCGCGTCAAAGGTCGCATGGGGTACAAACTATAGGTATCCGGCCCGGGAGTCACGTCTATGGTCGATTCACGTTCCAGTTCCTTGACACACTCCGGGCAAAGCCATGGGTCCAAGGTTCCCGAAGGGCTTCCGCACCCCAAGCACTCGGCCCCAAAAACAAAACGTTCCACATTTTCTATCCAGCGCATATAGACTCCTCGGAGCCCAGGCAAAGGGCCCTCTTTATCTATACGCCAGATTTCTGAAAAATGGGAAAATCGATCCCTGACAACGACGCTTTGACTAGCGGCGACGAGCCTGGAAATGCAGGCAAAGCAAGAATCCGACCAGCACCATGCAAGTCAGCGCGAACGAACCGCCATAAGACAGGAACGGCAAAGGCAAACCCGTTACCGGCATAAGGCCAACCGTCATCGCGATGTTCACCATAATGTGGAACAAGAAAATCGTCGAAGCCCCCATGACCATGAGCGTCACGAACGGGTCAGAAGACAGCCTGCAAATCGATGTGGCGCGCCACAAGAACAAGGCATAAAGAGTCAGCACAAAGGCACAACCCAAAAAGCCGAACTGTTCGCCGAGCACGCTAAAGATAAAGTCCGTATGTTCTTCGGGCAAAAAGGCAAGGTTTGTCTGCGAACCGTTTCCAAAGCCTTTTCCGGCAAGGCCACCCGAACCAATAGCCGTCAAGGACTGCAGCACCTGGTAACCATCGCCCAAGGGATCGCTCATCGGGTCCAGGAAGGTATTCACGCGCTTTTGCTGGTGCGGTTCAAGCATATTCCACGCCATGGAACTTGCATAGCCCGCAAAAATGTTCGCCATCAGGATCAAGGCCGTCAACACCTTCGGGAGTCTCCTGCGGAACAGCGCAAACACCACCACGCAAATCAAAAGGCCCCAAAGGATTTCAAACAAAAGTGCCTGCGAATGGGAGAAAAACACCGAAAGCACCGGGCTCACGATCAGGAACATGTCAGTCAGGGTAAGACCCGCAAAAAAGAATCCCACCATGGTCACGGCGATAAACACGAGAGCCGTACTCAAGTCAGGCTGCTTAAGCACCAAGGCAAAAGGCACAATGAACAAGAAGAACGGAACGATGAAAGATTTCAGTTTATACAAGCTGACCGGATGTTTCGAGAGCCAATACGAAATGATGAGCAAGTAGGCAATCTTTGCAAATTCCGAAGGCTGCAACTTGAAAACACCCAAGTCGATCCAACGACCGGCCCCTTTCACCACATCGCCGGCAAAGAACAGCACCACAACAAGCAACACTAGCGCAAGCACATACAACGGGATTGCAGCACGTTTCAACCAGTCAATACGCACAAAAATCAATGCCACGGCAAAGACGCTACCGAAAACAAAGTAAATAATCTGCTTGAACCAGAACAATTCCACCACAGATGCATCTTCAGCAATCGTTGCCGAATACACAAGGGCGACACCCACGCTCATCAAGGCAAGCGTAAGCGCGATGAACATCCAGTCAAAGCGAAGCGAACGGCTAAGGAGTCGATTTGGTTTCATTCTTTCCCGCCTCCTTTTCCTTGTTTTCAAAATAGGCTTCCATCACCTTTTTGGCAATCGGGCCAGAAACAGCGCCACCGCCACCGGCCGCTTCCATAATCACGGCCACGGCAATTTCCGGGTCATAAAGCGGCGCCACCGCGGCATACCAAGCGTGCGTCTTTTCGCCCTTCTTCCATTCACCGGAACCGGTCTTTGCGCCCACGCGAATTCCAGGAATTGCACCACGCTTACCCGTTCCACCCGGATGGTTGACCACGGAATCCATGGCGGCAAGCAAAATACGGTGTGTATACGGTTTCATGTTGCCCGGGCGCACGATTTCGGGCTCGTAACGACGAACGACGTTCCCGTCAATATCGCGGAGCTCTTTCATAAAGTGCGGTCTGTAAACGCCGCGCCCTGTCGCAAGCGATCCAATCAGGGTTGCCTGCTGCAAAGGCGTTACAATCTGTCCCTGGCCAATCGAAAGGTTCAAAATCAAGCCGCGAGCCCAGCGCCAGCCCAAGCGCTTGTTCTTCTGGTTAAACGATGCCGAATCCGGGAGCCAGCCGCCCTTTTCACCAGGAATGTCGATTCCAAGCGGTTTTTCGCCCAAGCCAAAACGACGGCCGAATTCATTAATGCGGGCCATGTCGATATCGAGACCGGCCTGGTAAAAGAACACGTCACAGCTCAGGCGAATCGCATTCACCACATTCAAGCTGCCATGCGTGCCCCAGCATTTCTGGTAGCGCGCCCCGTACTGGTAGCCACCCGTACAGGGCTTGGAATAATACTTGTTCTCGGTCAAAATTCCGCTTTCAAGGCCAGCGCCCGCCGTCACCAGTTTAAAAACAGATGCCGGCGGATACGTACCCGAAATCGCACGGTTCGTAAGCGGTCTCATGGAATCGAGCGCCACATGCGCCCAGCCCTTGTTACGCTCGCGCTTTTTCAGCGAGAAAATATTCGGGTCCAGTCGCGGCGAAGAAACCATCGCCAAAATTTCACCGTTGCGCGGGTCGATCGCCACAAGCGCGCCCTTCGCCGAATCGGGAATCGCCTCTTCGGCCACCTTCTGCAGGCGCAAATCAATCGTCGACACCAGGCGAAGTCCCGGCACGGGTTCCGTGCCCTCGACACCGTCAAGCGAGCCCACTTCGCGGCCAGAGGCATTCACTTCCACAAGCTTCATGCCGTTAACGCCACGGAACTCCTTGTCGTAAAACTGTTCCAGTCCCTTTTGCCCGATTCGGTCGCCTTGCGTATAGCCTTCGTATTCCGGCAACTTGAGCTGCTCTTCCGAAATTTCGCTGGTGTAACCCAGCGCATGCGAGGCCAGCGTACCGTAAGGATATTCGCGACGCGATTCAATCACCGTGATGATACCGGGCAAGTCTTCGGAACGTTCTTCGATAATGGCGACCTGTTCGGCAGTCGCATCTTCAAGCAAGCGAATCGGCCTGTTCTTGATCCAGCGGGAACGCTGGAACGCCGTATCCAGCGAAAGGGAATCGAACAGACGCTCGCCCGAAGCATCCTTGATGCCGAGCAACCTCATGAACAAGGAATCGCGTTCCGTTTTCTTGCGGGGCATGGTGATTGCCGTCAAGGCAATCTGGTAAGAGGGGCGGTTACGCACCAGCACTTCGCCGTTGCGATCATAAATGTATCCGCGTTCGGCAACCAGGACCACTTTGCGCAGGCGGTTATTTTCGGAACGTTGCAGGTTTTCGTCGTAATGGGTGAACTGCAGCGAAAACAATCGCAAAATAAGAACGAAGAACATGACCACGACACCTGTCATGTAAACAAGTACATTCCAGTTCCTGTTTTGCAGGGTCTCGTTTTCGGACATTCCCTTAAGCATGCTTCTTCTTTTTGCTGCCCAAATCCAGGTAGAAGAATATGCCGCCAATCAGCATCGTGTAAATGCATTCGGGCAGCGATTTCGTAAGGAATAAATTCGTGACAACGTCTTTAGAAAGGCCCGTGATCGCAAAGTAAATCATGTCGCTCACAAAAAAGCCAAGGCCAAGCACGCCGACTTTGGCAGGCAAATTGAGCGAAAGGAATCGTTCTTCAAGCTGCCCCACCGCATAGCCTACCACAGTCATGGCAATCGTATTTGCCCCGAGCCATTCCACAGGCGCATACACATCTTGCGTAAAGCCGGCAACAAAGCCCCAAAAACATCCAGCCGTAGGCCCCCTTCTAATGGCCATCGCCACAATGAAAATCATTACGAAATCGGGCGCCACGTCAAAGAAACTGAGCCAATCAGCAACCGTCATTTGCAAAGCAAATACGATTACAAACAAAAAAAGCGATTTCAGCCACCCCAAGTTATTCATCGAGCAGCTCCTGGATTATCCAATCCGGTTCCTTTTCCATCACAAACACTTCTTCAAGAATCGAGAAATCCTGGAACGGATTCACTTCCATCTGGCGCATCACATCGAGATCGGACTTGCGGACTTCTTTTACGGTACCCACGGGAATGCCCTTCGGGAAAATGCCGCCCAAGCCAGAAGTCACAAGCGTATCGCCCGCGTGCACACCCGCATGGGTCGGAACAAGCGCCGTCAAGCGAACGCCATCCATCGATTCCAAAAAGCCCACCACGCGAGTGCGGCGATCCATTACAGACAACTTAAGATTCGGGTCTACAAGCAGCTGCACGCGCGAATGGCTCATGCTCGCTTTCGAAATTTTTCCGACCAAGCCGTTCATCGAAAACACAGGCATGTTTTCTTTCACGCCATGTTCCGTACCGCGGTTGATTACCATCGTCGTAAGGAACCTTCCGGGATTGTGGCCTATCACGCGGGCAGTCACAATCGGGAAATCCCATTTATCGTCAAATCGGACTAGCGTGTGCAGTCGGGCGAGTTCCTGCAAGCCTTCGCGGGCATGGTAGGTTTCTTGCCTCAAGCGTGCGTTTTCTTCTTTCAGTTGTTCGTTTTCGAGCGCTACAGCCTTGTAATGCCCCACTGCAGACACAATGCGCTGCGCCGGGAAATACAGCGTCGACACCGCCGACGAGACAATGCTCTCGCGAATCGTGTTCGGCGCCTGCCTCATCAAAAGGCCGAGAGCCAAGAAAAAGACAAAGGCAACGATACCGTGCCTTTGCGTAAACAAGTCGACAATAAAGCGAATCGCCCTAAGCATCGAGCCCTGTCAAATTAGTTCGAAGATGCAATCAAAACCGGGCGATATTTATCCAAGTCTTCGAGAATGCGAGCAGCACCCTTGCAGACGCAGGTCAGAGCTTCATCAATCACGTTCACCGAAAGACCCGTTTCCTTGCGGATACGTTCATCGAAGCCACGCAGCTGAGAACCGCCACCCGTCATGATGATACCCTTGTCGTAAATATCGGCAGAGAGTTCCGGCGGCGTAATGCTCAAGGCCTGCTTCACGGCTTCGATAATGGCCGTCACAGGTTCGTTCAAGGCTTCGCGGATTTCGGCGCTGTTAATGGTCGTGGTACGCGGCATACCGGCCAAGAAATCATGGCCCTTCACTTCCATGGTCAATTCTTCTTCAAGCGGGCTGGCAGAGCCAATCTGGATCTTGATCTGTTCTGCAGTGCTATCGCCCACGCAAAGGTTGTACATGGTGCGCAAGTAACGGACAATCGCTTCGTCCATTTCGTCACCGCCCACGCGCACAGAGGCGTTACAGACAGTGCCGTTCAAGGCGATCACGGCGATATCGGAGGTACCACCGCCAATATCCACGATCATGTTACCCACAGGGTCTTCCACAGGGATACCCATACCGATAGCGGCAGCCATGGGTTCGTGCACCAGGTGGACTTCCTTGGCACCGGCCTGCTTGGCAGCATCGATCACGGCGCGCTTTTCCACTTCGGTAATTCCGGACGGGACACCGACCACCACGCGGGGTTTCACCATCCACAGCGGGTACTTCTGCACGCGCTTGATGAATGTCTGCAAAAGGTTTTCAACCAGTTCGAAATCGGCAATCACGCCATCACGCATCGGGCGCACGGCACGGCTTTCGCCAGGCGTACGGCCAAGCATCTTTTTCGCTTCGAAACCGATGGCAGAAACACGGTTATTTTTGCTGTCCACCGCAATAACCGTAGGTTCATTAATGACAATTCCCTGACCTGCCACATGGACCAACGTATTCGCTGTGCCGAGGTCAATACCGATATCGCAAGAAAAGAGGCCGAACAAGATCCAATCCTTTTTTAAGATTTAACTTCCGTAAAAAAATATAGATTATTTCATTTCAACGTGTCCGCGCCGAACTTCCATTCTTTCTTGTAGCGGTCCCAACCGCGCGTGTTCACGTCGTAGCGATACTTGCGTTTCTCGTGCATGGCGATGTCTTTGTAGATAAAGAAATCCACCTCGGCATAGGCCGCGTAAATGCGGGCCTCCGCGCCATCGAAAAGCCTGAAATCCTTGACCCGGTAGTAAGGCGTATCCAAGAGCACTTCGCGCGATTTAGAAGCCTTCATGGTTTCTGCCACCATGAACTTCAAGTCATCCTGCAGGTAGTCTGTTAATTTGTTCTCAATTCGTTCCGTCGGTTCGGAACAGCCCACAAGCAAGGCCGCAAATGCCAATACACAAACAAGCAATCTCATACCCATAAAGTAGAAAAATCGGCCGCAAGAAAACGGCGCGCCTAAAGCAACAAAAACGCCCCTCCAAGAGGGGCGTCTTCGTATTCAAGTCCGAACAATTCTAAAAGAATTAGAACGAGTAGGTAGCATCGAGGCGAGAGAAGATGCGGCCTTCACCCTGGAACGGGTTGCGGAACAGCAGGTCTTCAGCAACGGTCACGTCGATCTTCAGACGTTCTTCGATGTTGATACCGAAACCGAATCCAACGTGGTCGTCGGCAGTGCCGTCAGCCAGCGGGTTGGTAGAGAAGAACGTACCGTCGTCCTTGCAAATGCCATAGCGGGAATCGGTGTAGTTGTTCTTGGAATTCACGTCGCAATCGGTATAGAGAATGGACTTCTGGCCACCCACGCGGATAACGAACCAATCCCACCAGATGTTACGTTCGATACCGAAGCTGATCTTGCCACCAACGTCGGAACGCTTGTCCCAGTGCGGATCTTCGTCGTCACGGGAATCATAGACCCATGCGCCACCGTTCACGGTCTTGTCGTAGAACCAGTCGTGAGCCTTCTTCTGATTCCAGATGAAGTCAAGACCCAGCCAGAAGAAACCGCGATCCATAGCGACGTTAAGGCCCATACCAGCCTGAGCGTGCTTGTCTTCGATACCAGGAGCCTGAGCAAGCTTGATAGAAGCAGCCGGGACCAATTCACCATCGATAGCTTCCATGGTGAAGAAGGCGCGAGCCTTGGCTAGAATAGTGAAGTCGCCATCGTCAAAGAAGCTGTGGCGATCCGGGCCGTACTGCACACGGGCGATACCGCCGGACACTTCGTAAGAGGTGCCGCTGCCCGTCTGGAAGTTCAAACCACCGTCCAACTGGACGATAGATGCATAGGCGTCGTCGTCGGTCTGGTAAGTGCCGCTTTCATCGAGATCGCCACCATCCTGGTGAGCGATATAGATGTGCAAGCCCCAAGCGTCGCCGCTAGAGAACGTGCCGCCCAAGAAGCCGTCAAAGTTCGTTACCGTTTCAGGAACGACGGCATAGGTGCTCTTGCCGGTCTGCACGTAGTCAGGCAGGTACATGGCAAGGTCTTCGTTGACGCGGCCAAAGAGACCACCGATCGAGAACTTCGGATCGGGATTGTTGTCGTCACCGAAGGAGATTGCAAAGATGCCACCAAAAGTCGGGTGCTGCGGATCAACGTTGCCGCCAGCAGACATATTGTTGTCGGTATAGGCACCGAAGCCACCGATCAAATAGTTGGAGTAAAGGTTTACGTTTGCGGGGTTATCGAAGATGCTCACATCGTCCATGATGTAAGTAGAGTTCTTGCCCATGGATTCAACACGTGCAAAGGTTGCAAAAGCAGAACCCACGCCAAGAATACCGAATGCGGCTCCAACCGCGGCAGCTGTTCTTAAGTTCATTGGAAAACTCCTATTGAAATTTCTGCTTTAAAGTTAGTTTAATTAAACGAAAAACGCAACAAAATTTTAAACAAAAGCCAACTTTTTTATACAAAAAAAGGCCGAGCAGAGGCAACAGGCCTGTAGCCTGTTGTCGGAGCGAAGGGTAAACAACGACTGACTAATCCTTTTGGAGTTCCCGTATTTCGTTGTTTACGTATAACAAAAAGGCCGGACTTGGTAGTCCGGTCTTTTTTCAAGTTTTCGCCGAATTATTCGGAGAAGGTGAACGGGATCGTAACAGTGGTGTTACCAGACTTCACCTTGCTGAACTTCCAGCGGCTCACAGCGGTCTTGACTTCGCCGTCAAATTCGCCGTAACCGGTCGTAGAAGAAGCAATGGAGATGCTGATGATTTCGCCACCCGGAGCGATCGTGAACTTCAAGGTAACCTTACCCTGGAAGCCCGGTTTCTTCTTCAGGAACTTGTTGTAGATGTGGCGCAGACCCGGAGTACGCTGACGCACAACCTTCATGATGTCTGCAGCGGAACGAGATCCACCACCGGCACCCATGTCGATATCGCGTTCAGACGGAGTCCTGATGGAGCCCTTAGCCTTGGTAGCGATACCACCGCCACCGCCGCCGAGAAGACCTGCCAGGCCGTCACCGATACCACCGGAACCACCTTCGGCATAACCTTCGTTAAAGCCACCATCAGCCTTACCGCGACGACCACCGAGAACGGTCTTACCCGTCGTCTGGAGGCCAGCCACGTCCTTCAGCACCTTGTCGATGTCCTTGGAGAACTTCTGGTTCTTCATGAGGTCATAGGCGCCTGCAGAGGCATTCTTGGTCTGAGCAGTCAAGAGCTTAAGCACACCACGAGTCTGGGGAGCGTTGGGCTGACCCTTACCACGCGGCTTGCCACCACCACCAGCCTTCTTACGAGGCTTCTTGGGTTCTTCCTTCTTCTTCTCTTCCTTCTTCTCTTCCTTCTTTTCATCGATGGTCATAGAAGCAGTAAGATCAGCAGCGGCAGAGTCGTCGAACACGACTTCGTCCACCACCTGTTCGTACATGGAAGCCCAAAGGCAGATAGCCAAAGCTACGACTAAAGAGATACCGGCAATAGCACCCATCTTCTTGTCGGATTCCGGCATCAGGGACGCTACTAACGGATCCATTTCGGGAGTATTCTTTTTAGCCATAATTATTCCTCCCCTCCGTTCTTCTGCATAACGGCGAATGCAATGTGCGTGTAGCCAGAGAAGCCACAAGTGGCCATGACCTTATACATTGCATCGTAAGGGATGTTCTTGTCGATCTGCACAATGATGTTACCGGCTTCGTCAGCAGGAAGACCCATCTTGAGGGCGTGTTCCTGTTCCGTTGCGCGGCGTTCCTTAAGAACGGAGTCCACCTTGGTCACAAGAAGATCTTCTTGCTTCAAGACGTCTTCGGTAGGAACGATCTTTGCGTTATCGACCACAACGTAGTTGTTATCGACCACGACCGTCAGAGCCACTTCCTTCGGCTGCACCTTGGAGGTAGACACCGGAAGGATGAGGTTTTCGGCCTGGGTCAAAAGCTGACCTTCAGCGTCCAAGTTCTTGATCATGAACACCAGAATAATGGTCATCATGTCCATCATGGACGTCAAAGAGAAAGGTACGTCTTCGCTAAATTTACGAGTTCTTCTAGCCATGATTAACCTCCCAGCTTAGCAAGGTTGATCTTGCTGAAACCGGCTTCTTTAGCGCGGTCCATAAGTTGAATGATCTTATCGAACTGGGTGTCGTCGTTAGCAACGATAATGATGTTATCGACGTCTTCGAGGTCAATGAACTGCGTATGGATCTGAATCAGGTCCTTAGCAATCAAGTCGTAAGCAGACAGCGGGTAGATGATGTTCTTTGCAGCCACATCCGGTTTCAGCGTACGAGCCGAGTTCGGAGTGAGGGTTGCAAGCACAGCGCCTGCGCTCGGCTTCTTGAGCATCGGCGGCGGGGTCAGACCCATAGCGCCTTCGCCAGGAGCAGCGAGGAATGCGTTGTTACCGTCCACGTATGCGCTGTCAGGCACATTTTCGGACTGAGAAGAATACACGGCCCAAATCACGCGGCCCGGGTCTTCTTCGGATTCCTTGTTGATGGCCCAGAGTTCGATGGATTCGATTTCATAAAGATACTTTTCTTTATCCATTTCGGATCCGTCTTTGCACTTGGGACCATGACCGCTTTCCACGGCCGACTTCACATCTTCGGGCGCATACGTAATGAGCTGCGCATCGGACTTGCAACGGAACGTCCACATTTCCTTGAAGTAAACGTTCGGCTGGAAACCACCGCGGGCACCGATCACCAGATATTCACTGGTAATAGCGAGCGAGAGGTTAAGAGCCTGCTGGTCCGGTTCCGGAGGAGTCTCGTTATCCATATTCATCATGCTGCGTTCCGGCATGTTGATTTCGACGATAGCGAGCTTAGAGAAGGCGGTCATAGACAACAGCATAGGAATCAGGATTGTGAACAAGCCCATCGCCGGCAACAGGTCCGGTTCTTCAGGCTTGGCTGGTTTCTTAAGTTGTCTTGCCATGTTTTATAACTCCGTTAAAATTATCTCTCTATCTTCGATTAAGCGAGGGAGTTGATAATCTTGAGGCCCTTTTCTTCCATTTCCTGGATGAGGCGTTCGGAGTTCATGTTGAGGAGGCCGACGATGACCAGAAGAGGCACAGCGGAGAGAAGGCCGAGGAGCGTAGTACCCATAGCGATAGCAATACCATCGGAAAGGGCCTTGGCACGTTCAGCAGCCGGCTTGTTAGCCACGGCATCGAAGGTGTAGATCAGACCGTAAATGGTGCCCATAAGTCCAAGCAACGTGGAGATGGAAGCCATAACCTGAATGATGCTGATATAACGAGTAAGACGAGGAGCTTCGGTCAGGAACACTGCGTCGCAAGCAGCGGACATGGTTTCGCGACCACCGTTACGGGCAGCAACGATTGCAGCCATCACGCGAGCGATCGGGAGCTTGGTTGCGTTGGCATAGCTGAGAGCTTCATCATAGCGCTGAGCAGAGATGTGAGTGCCGAACTTGGCCAAGAAATCCTTACGGCCCTTAGCGCTCTTCACCATGATGTAAAGGAAGCGTTCAACAGAGAAGCCGAGGCCAATCATGAACACCACGAGGATGATCCACATGAACTGGTAACCATCAGATTCCGGGCTGAAGGATTGAAGCATTTTAGACATTAGAGTACTCCTTGATTGAGTGTTTTGGTTTATTTTGAAAAATCTTTGTTCATATTTAATCTTTTTTAGGGCAAAATTGTGTAGTCGAGCCGGTAAAATCTTGTTTACTACTCAAAAAACGCCATTTTTACCCTTATAGAATAGGGGAACCCTATGAACTAGGTTCCCCGTAAAATTGTTTTTACCGCTATTTCTTCTTGCCTTTCTTCTTAGCGGCCTTCTTCTTAGCCTTCGGGGCAGGAGCCGGGGCGGCTTCCGGTTCAGCGGAGTCGTCGGCTTCATCCATAGAAGAGCCAGCAGAAGAGGACGTAGAGACGGCACCGCCAGCGAGCTGCTTCTGGAGGTCAGCAAGTTCAGCCTTCAGCTTTTCGTTTTCAGCCTTGGCGTCCTTGATGATTTCGCGGTAGGTCGTGATCTGTTCTTCCGGAGTCATGACTTCGGACTTAGCAATCTGTTCCAAGCGAGCCTTGGTCTTGAAGTAAGCCGGGTCAGAGAACAAGGTGGACGGGTCAAACTTTTCGATCTTGGTGTTCAAGGTCTCATTGTTTTCATCGAGGCTCTTGAGGAGTTCGAAGAGCTTTTCGGTCCACTGGTTTTCGATACCGTAGTGAGCAGCAGCCTTAATACCGGTTGCGCACTGCGGGATAGCGAGTTCCTTAGCACCGTTAGAACGGTTGGTCAATTCTTCGCGGTAAGCTTCCAAGTCTTCGTGGACAGCTTCGATAGCGTCTTCCTTGGCCATGCCTTCGTATTCGACGTATTCCTTCACGATAGAAGCGGAGTCCGGCAGCGGAGAGTTAGCGAATGCGTCAGCCACTTCGACGAACACAGCGCAACCCTGGTAGTACATTTCGATGTAGCCTTCTTCAGCTTCGATCACATCCTGGTTGTAGAAGCCCTGGTCGCGAGCGAGGTCGATGTTCTTCTGGAAGATCGGACGAGCCTGTTCATAGTAGCTCGGGAGCTGCTGCACGATACCGATACGTTCAGCAAACTTTTCTTCTTCCTTCTTGCCGTTCAGTTCCTGTTCACGGATCTTGGCGGCCATGGTCACGAAGAGCATACCCATCTTGTTGGTGGCCTTGAAGGTCCAACGTTCAGATGCGTAGGTAGCAGACTTGGAGTACTGGCTCATAGCCTTCTGGAGGATGTCAACCAAGGTCTTGATGGTCTTGGCCTTTTCCTTTTCCTTGCCCTTCAGAACATACGGATCCATCTTGTGGTATTCGTATTCACCGAGGTAGAAGGCAGCTTCAGCCGGAACACCCGGGTCAGCATTCTTGATCTGAAGACCGTACTTGTCGTAGGCTTCGAGAGTCTTGCGGTAGTCTTCGACAGCCTTGTCTTCTTCCTTAAGTTCCATGTAGGCACGGGCAGCACCGATGTAGGCAGCAATCAGCTTTTCCTTGTCATCGTTACCGTAAGCCTTGATGAAGTTGTGGTATTCCGTAGCAGCGATATCCCACTTCTTAGCGTTACCGTAAGCCATCGGGATAGAGAATGCAGCGTCGAGAGCGTAGGAGCTCTTCGGGTAGTCGCGGACGAGGTCCTTGTTACAACGGATTGCTTCGTCGGTCATCTTGGCTTCATCGTAGCTCAAGCAGGCGCTATAGAGATAGCCCGGAGTACGTTCATCCTTCGGATAACGCTTGTAAGCAAGTTCATAGGTCACAGCAGCAGACTTCTTGTCGGCGATGGTGTCATAGACCTGGGCTGCAGAACCGATAGCCATGAAGGCCATGGAATCCTGCGGGAAGTTGTTCGTGATGAACAAGTAGGTCTGAGCAGCTTCGCGGTATTCCTGTTCGTAGAAGTTCTTGTCGCTCTTCTTGGCGTTAGCAGCCTTCTTGTGAGCGTCACCCGCACGGACGATACCCTTGATGGTGAGCGGAGACTTGGAGTACTGCTTGGGGAGGATCATGAAGGTTTCGGCAGCCTTGATGTACTGCTGATCCTTTTCATAGGCGGCACCGGCTTCGAACACGGCCTTGTCAGCAATGTCGATGAGCGGGTAGCGCTTCACGAGAGCGAGGTAAGCTTCTGCACCCTTCTGGTACTGGCCCTGCTTAACGGACTGTTCAGCCATCTGGAAGAGCACGTAGGCGATAGCCTTTTCGATTTCCTTGGCCATGGAGTCGTTACGAGTTTCCTTGACCTGGGTATACTGCTTGTACAGCCATTCGAATTCGGTGAGGGATTCGTCATACTGGCCAGATTCCAAGAGAGACTGGGCAAGCATACGGCTGATGAGCAAAATGTACTGATGCTTCGGGAAATCCTGCTTCAGCTTGCGGAGCACGCCCACAGCCACCTTGAACTGCTTGGCTTCGTAATGAACGATAGCGGCGTTGTATGCAAGTTCTGCAGCTTCCTTGTTCTGTCCGTACTTGGACATGTACCTATTAACTTGTTCGAAGTAAGCCTTGGTTTCTTCGGACTTATAAGCCTTGACAGCGTCATCGCCATACTTGGTCTTCTTGGCCTTTTCGCGAGACTGGTCCATCATGAGCACGGCGTTATATGCAGCTTCTTCCTTCTTCAGGAGAGCTTCGGAGCCCATCGGGCGACGGCCGTAACGAGTGGTATCAGTATCGACGATCCAGTTGAACATCTTGGCAGCGTTAGCAAACTGGCCCATTTCCTGGTACACGAGAGCGAGGTTGATGTGAACCTTGTATTCGTCCCAGGTCGGTTCCTTGGCATAGCGCTTCAGGAATGCTTCGTAAGCCTTGATAGCTTCGGCATACTGCTTCTTACCGGCTTCAAGGTCACCTTCCTTGGTGAGCTTGGCTGCGCGAGCGTGGTGATACTGCGGAATGTCGAGCATAGCGCCACGGATAGCGGTTTCAGCGTTCTTCACAGATTCCGGATACTTCTGGTTCTTCTTGTACCAAGAAGAGTTACGGTCATAACGCTTCACCACAGTGTAGCGGTGCTGTTGGGCTTCTTCGAACTTCTGCTGGATGATGAGGATTTCGATCATCGCAATGTCAGCCAGCGGAGCATCGATGTAGTCCGGGTTGATAGACATCAAGCGCTTGAAGGATTGCACGGCTTCTTCGTTACGGTCGTGGTCCTTGTTCTTCATACCGATACGATAGTACACAGAATCCTTGAACGGAACCTTCTTGTCCTTCAAGAATGCTTCAGCTTCGGCAACACCACCACCTTCGAGGTCGGAGAAGGAGGCTGCCATGAAGTCCATAGCTTCTGCGCGCAAGTCTGCAGGATATTTACCCTTGTCAGCACCGATGATGTATTCGTAGTACTTGACAGCAGCAGTTTCGTATTCAGCAATGTTGTAGTAAGATTCAGCCAAGTGGTACATGGCGAGTGCGGCTTCCTTACCCGTGAGGGATTCGAAACCGGTCACCTTCTTGTACGCCTTGATAGCGTCGCGGAACTTACGGTTCATGAAGTGGTATTCCGCAATACGGAGCCAAGCCTTCGGAACGAGACCGTTGTCCGGGAAGTTTTCGACGAGGCGCATACGGAGCTTGTATGCCTTGTCGTCTTCACCGCTAGCTTCCTGCACGGCGGCAGCCTGGTAGATCACGGTCGGAGTCTTGTCTTCCTTCGGGTACTTGTCGATATATTCAAGGAAGTAACCGAGAGACTTCTGGTGGTCTGCCTTCGGGAGCTGGTCGATGTTGGCGCACTTTGCCGGCTTGTTGTCGCGGTCGGCGCACCATGCTACATCTTCTTCGTACTGGGCGTTCTTATCGAGGAAGTGCTTTTCTTCGAGCTGGAACTGGTAATGACCCAACTGCTGGAGAGCAGATGCGCAACGCTTGTTCTGCTTGCCCTTACAGTTATTTACCTGCTTTTCCCACTGACGAATGGCATCTTCCATGCCCTTTTCATCGAGGCCGCCGGAACGGCAAGCCTGTTCGGCCTGGTTCTTGAGAACCTTGTAGGAGCCTGCGCACTGGGTCTTTTCCGGGCCCTTCGGCATGGCCTTACACTTGGCCGCCAATTTCTTGGCTTCATTGACTTTGTCTTTACAAGGATCCGACGCTGCAAAGGAGGAGCCTACGAGCGAGCAGACGATTGCACCAACAAGCAAAAATTTTTTCATTTTTCTCTTTCCACCTATTAAGATAAAAAAGGGGAAGACCTGGTTTTAAAAGCCAGGTCTAACTTTATTCTTTGTTTATTCCAATTCGTCTAAGTCGTCATCCAAGCTTTCAAGTTCCTGAGCGGCTTCGGAGCTAGCAGCGCCCTGACCCATCTTGGTCTTGACGGTTGCCAAGGTAAAGCCTGCGTCATCCAAAATACGCTTGCGGTTGGATTCGAATCGGTCACTCTGGATAGCCTTCTGAGTGAAGGCGGCGTAGTCTTCGATAGCGGCGTTAGCCTTGTCGAAGCTCGGCTGCAAGGCTTCGCGCTTGCTCTGCACACGCGGAGTCGGGAGCTGGCGAGCGAGGTCGAGAGCCTTCACCTGCACGGAGTCGAATTCGTCCTGCATGGCGTCGAAGGCCTGACGGGCACTGTCGCGAGCAGCGACGGTCACGACCGGCTGTTCGGTACGCTTTTCAGCCTGTTCCAGAGACTTGACAGCGTTGTTGTAGTCCTTCTTGATGAAGTAGCAGTAACCCTGAACGAGGTACGCTTCAGACACGAGGAAGGATTCAGGCATATTCTTAATAATCCACTGTGCCGGCTTGATAGCTTCATCAGGCTTGTTCACCTTGAGGAAGGACCAAGCGATACCGAGCATAGCTTCGTCGTACACCGGAGAACCGGGCTGGACCTGGCCATACATCTGGGCGGCAGCCGGAATGTCGGCCTTTTCGCCAGAGAAGTAGATGTGGCCGAGCTTCACCTTGGCAGCGTCCTGCAAGTCACGTTCGGACTGGTTGGACACTGGCTGTTCGGTAATGTCGCGGAAGCAGTTTTCAGCTTCGTCGAACTTGCCGAGACGGCTGTAAGCGATACCCATGGTATAGCGGGCGTAGAAATAGTTGGCGTTACCCGGAAGGATGGCGGCGAGCAGGTCGACAGATTCCTGGTAGAGGCCCTGTTCGAACTTGATCTGGCCGGCAACGTAGTCAGCGTCAGCCTTCACGTCGCTTTCACCGAACTTCTGAGCAATGTTCTGGTACTTGGCCATAGCGTCGATGTACTTGCCTTCCTTATAGTCGATGTTCATCAACTGGAAGTGGTACTTGGCGCGCTGGTCACTCTGCGGATAGCGCTTGATAGCGTCTTCGTACACAGACTTTGCAGCCTTGTGCATGCGGAGGTTTTCGAAAGACTTTGCCTTATAGAAGGCGGCCTGGTCCACAAGGTGGAATGCCGGGTACTTGGTCTGAACCTTACCGAAGGCGTATGCAGCTTCCAAGAACTGACGGTTCAAGTAGAGACGCATAGCGGCGCGGTAGTCGTTTTCAGGTTCGATCTTCAAACGACGATAACGTTCTTCACCAATCTTTTCTTCACGAGTGTCACCGAAGCGGCTGGTGAGCTTGACAGCCCAGATGAAGCCACGGTTCTTCTTGGCGTAAAGGTCATCGTGAGACATTTCGAGGTCGAGAGCGAGGTAACGGAAGATGCTCACGTCCTTGACGTTAACCGTAGCGCCGGCAACCGGGTAACCTTCCTTCGTGAAGCGGAGGCGGACACCAAGGTGCGGAGAGAGGTAGTAGGTCAAGGTGAAGCTCATTTCCGGATTCAAACCGTCGCCACCTTCGGTGTCGGAATGGAACACGTCGATGAGAGAAAGTTCTGCCTTAGCTTCGATCACGCGGTTGAAACCACGCCAGAAGAGGGAGAAGTTCAAGTTGGACGGAATGTTGTAAGCGTCATCGCGGTCACCGCCGAAGAAGCCCGGAGCAACGAAGCCACCGTCATCTTCCATGCTAACGCCCGGCTGAGCGATGTTCTGGAGGGCAACGCCCACCAAGAGGTAACCGAACTTAGAAGAGTTGAGCGGGTTCCAGCTCAAGCCCACGTCGGAACCGACCGTCACCTGCTTCACATCGTCGAACTGGTTGATGTAGAGCACGGACACGTCGATACCCAAGGCGATGCAATGCATGAGCCTGTAGGCATAACCGAGCAAGAAGGCGTATTCGCCGTAAGACTTACCACCGTCAATGGAAGCACCGTTTTCGAAGAACGAGAAACCGAGAGTGTGCTTGTAATCCATCGGGAAAGTCAAGCTAACGTATTCCTGGCTAGCTTCACCACTAATAGAGCTAAAGAACGCGGCGCTGAATTCCAACTGGTCAGTTTCAGAAATTCCTGCGGGGTTCACATACATGGCAGTATTGCCACCAAATTCTGCAAACCAGTCATTCTGCTGATACTTATGCGGAGAATAAGTGGCTTCTGCAAACAAGGAAGTGCTGGCTACCGTGAGTCCAAGGACTGCTGTTTTAATAACACTAGTACGCATCACTTACTCCTTTACTTGATATCCGTACGGATAAACTCGATACGACGGTTCTGGGCACGACCTTCAGGGGTCTTGTTCGTGGCAACCGGTTCGGTGTCACCCTTACCGCTCGTAACGATGCGGCTTTCGTTGATGCCCTTTTCCACGAGGAAGTTCTTCACGGAAGCGGCGCGGTCTGCAGAGAGCTGCATGTTCGATTCTTTTCTACCGACGTTGTCAGTGTGACCGACAATTTCGAAGGTTGCTTCCTGGAAGGTTTCCATAATGTCTACCACCTTCATGAGAGAGACGTAGGAATCCTGAGTAATCGTAGCCTTACCGGATTCGAAGTTCACGCCTTCCAACACGAAGACTTTCTTAGGCGGCTGCGGGACTTCGTCCGGGCAACCATCTTCATCCTTATAGCTGTTGAGAGTTTCTGCCTGTTCCGGGCAGAGGTCAACGCCCTTACAAATGTGAGCGAACGTTGCGAGCATACCCTTAGCTTCAACCCACGGGTCGCAGAGACCGTCGCGGTCGTTGTCGGCATCCGGGCAGCCATCGTCATCCTGGTAACCGTCGAAGTCTTCAGCTTCTTCGGGGCAGTTGTCGAGGCCGGTGCAGACGCTTGCGTACTTGTCGGAAACGCCTTCTTCGGAAACCCACGGATCGCAAAGGCCATCGCCATCGGTATCCGGGTTACGGGTTTCTTCGACCACTTCTTCTTCCTTCACCAGTTCGGCGGCAGTCAGACCGATGTCTGCCTTGCCCTTACCGCGCTTGAGCATCGGCGAGGTGGACTGGCAGTAGAAGTTCGGCTGCGACAGCGAAGGATTGATGAACTTCGGGTCGAGCGAAACGTTCGTGCGGTTCACCTTGATGAACTGGTTGAACGGATAGTAGTTCTTGTAGATGTTGTTGTATTCCACCTTGGTCTGGCCGGCAGCGGGGTCGGCGAACACACCGTAGTAGTGGTTTTCCATGAAGATGTTGTTGCGTGCGGTCACGTTGGTCGGTCCCTTCAATGCAAGGCCAGAGTAGCCGTTGCGGAGGACGACGTTGTGTTCGATAAAGGCGTCAAGGGACTTTGCACCCCAGGCGAGAATACCGGACCAGCGGTTGCCGTACACCACGTTGTTGCGGAGATGCGGGAGCGAGATAAACGCACCGATACCGGTGGCGTGGTTATCAAGCACGTAGCAATGGTGAATGTAAGGGGCTGCGTTTTCGCAAAGGATACCTTCGAGACCGTTCTTCACAGTGAAGTGCGACATTTCGGCGCCCGAAGTACCCATGACGGTCGGACCTCTGCGGCCACCATCAATGATGGTAGTATGGGGATCCTCGCCCTTAAGAACAACACCCATGATCAAGGTGATGTTTTCGTTATAAGTTCCGCGTTTGACAAGGATGGTATCCCCGGCGTCCGCATTACCGAGTGCGTCTGCAATTTTCTGATAGTCGCCAGGAACATTGATATTCTTTGCCATGGCGGTTCCAGAAAGAAGCATCGCCCCGGCCGTGATTAAGACCAGTTTCTTTAGGGTCATACTGCTACGTTTCTCCAATCATAGAACACTTTGAAATTAAAACCTATACACCTGCCAAAACGGCAAATGCAAAATTCAAGTGGGAATATACCTCTAAAAACGGCATTAGTCAAACGCTTTTCGCAAAAAATGCCAAAATTATTGAGAAAATGTCGAATAAATCGGTTCATCGAGGTATTATTAGCCCATTCGAGGTCAATCGGCGGATGCCGGTTCGGCCTTTTCCTCTTCCTTTTTCGCGCCTTGAATAGACACGCGAATTTCTTGGCAGGTCTTTTTGATGTCCTGCAGAACCTTGCGGGCACGGGTGCCAGCAGACTTGTTACCGCGCTCGAACTTTTCGTACTCGCGCTTGAAGTTCTCGACTTCCAGTTCAAGATCGTTCACTAAGCTCATAAGCAAACTCCATATAAAGATATGCAGTATGGAAAATAAATTAAAGTTATTCCTAAAATTTAGCCGTTTTGTAAAAAAATGTTCAAAATAGGCCAAAAATCGCCTATTTTGCCAAAATTTAACACGATTTTAGCCCTTGACAAGGGTCCAAAGGTACCTGAGAGAGGCCCGACCCCGTTCTCCGACCTCTTCGGAAAAGTCATTTACGAACATCCGGATGTGCGCTTCCATGACATTCGGGTCGTCAATTTGGGCCAATTTATCGATAAAAGGAGTGACCAAATTTTCGCGTTTGCGGGCAATATTTAGACTTTTCCGGATTTCGTCTTCGATCTGGAAAATGGTGTTGACACCAAGAGTTTTCTTTGCTACAGCGATTCCAAGCGGAATCGGCGTACCCGTATTCTCTTCCCAGAAAGCGCCTAAATCTTGCAATAAATAAAGGCCGTCACGTTTCCAGGTAAAACGGTGTTCGTGTATGACAACGCCTTGAACGGCCTCTTTGGAGCGCAAGGAACGATACACCTGGTCAAACAGGGCATATTCGATTTTCTGCTCGGATTGGCCCGTTTTTTTATGCCAAAACTTGAATAAAAGGGCAGCAGTCGTGTCCGCACCGGGCAAAACGACCGGTTTTTCGGGGCAAAAAGCGTTGCCCACGGACGAAAGCAACAACGGGCCGCAACCATACCCGATAGCGCCACCACAGCCAAGACAGGCGTATTCCGCTTCGATTTTGGGGTATACCTGGGCGCTTACCTTGGCCACATCGAGCTCACCGCGACGCACCATTTCGTTGAGCGTTTGCACGTCGGCAAAGTGGACATCCCATTCAAAGGGCGAATTTTCAAGCCCCTGGACAAGAGCTTCGTAAATGTAGGTGTCATTGGGGCAAGTGGAAATTCCGAGTTTGAGACGCATGAAATTACCCAAAAATCGTTTTGCGAAGGGCCGAGAGGGCTTCTTGGAATTTCCAGGAAGCGCGGTCGCGGGTGGTTGCCATATTGCAAACGGCGCGAATTTCGAAAACAGGCATGTTGTGGGCCATACAGGCCGCAATTCCGGCCGCACCTTCCATATTCTCGATATCGGCATCAAATGTCTTGGAACGCAAAAGGGCAAACTCTTCTGTGCCCGTGCAGCAATTTACCGTAAGGCCTACGGCCGATTTCAGCTTTTGCAAATGGGTTGGAGCGTGTTCTGCGGCTGTGGCGCGAACGGTACTTGGGAACGGGAAAAAGGAGCCGTCCTTTTCTTGATAGCCCATATCCCCCACGCTTTCGGAATCGACACGGACAACGTCGAGGACATCGATTCCGCGGCCGGGATAAGCCCCACAGACACCGAGAATATACACTGCCGTAAAATGAATTCCCTGCTGCTTGGCAGAGCTGATCAGGTAGGTCAAATTCGTCGAAAAACTCAAGATTCCCATTCCGAGAATGCAGGCGTAGCCTCGGTTTTCCGAGAGTTCGATTAGTTTGTCTGAAGTGATATTGTCGGCAGTACCGGCGTATTCCGGGAAACAAGAAATAAATTCCATTGGCGTTGCAAACGCGAACAAATTATTCTTGTCGGGGAAAAGCACGGTTTACTCCAGTTTTTCCACCGCATCAACAAGCATCGCCTCCACTTCGGCGACGCGTTCAAGCTTAAGGTTACAGGGGCGGTCGACTTCGCAACGGGCCGTCGCAACCGCAGTCGCCTTGATAAGGCACTGTTCAAAATCCATGCCCATGCCATCGGCATAAAGCCAGCCGGCAAAGAAGGAATCCCCCGCTCCGATACGGTTGTTCACCTGAATCTGGGGCGGCTGAATCTGCACGCCCTGGAATTTCTTTTCGACAAGGCGGAAAGCGCGAACCGGAGCGTCTTCGTCGGTTACCACAAGCGCCTTGATCGGCAAGCGTTCAAGGACCGCCGTGGCAGTCATTTTCCAGAACTGCGGGCTCGACAGGACAATGGGAAGGCCAAGACGCGTGAGCAGCTTGCAGTATTCCTGCATGTTGATCTTCAAGAGTTCAACACCCTTTTCGAGCCAAGTATCGATACCTTCGATGGCATCGACAAAAATCTTTTTACCCGTAAAGTCGAGGGCGTTCAACTGGTCTATGTTAAAGCCCTGCGGGAATGTACCGCAAAGAGCCACACACTGGGTCGAACTCCAGTAGTCATTCAGGGTCTGGATAAAATCTTCGTTCTCGTATTCCGTGAGGTCCGGCGAGGGTTCGATGAGTTCCGTAGAATCGCCGCCAGAAACAATCGTCGTGCAAATGCGCGTCGGTTCCTTGATCCAGACAGGAGCCTGCTGAATACCGTAAGCGGAGATTTCATCAAAGATGCGGGAGCCGTGTTCAGAGCCCAAGAAATGCATCATCAGAGGGGATCCGCCCAAAAGGCGGAGCACGAGGGCGCAGTTGATTCCCTTGCCGGAACCATACTCTTCGACGCGCTCGATGCGATGA
Organism: Fibrobacter sp. UWB5; assembly: GCF_002210295.1. Taxonomy (NCBI): domain Bacteria; kingdom Pseudomonadati; phylum Fibrobacterota; class Fibrobacteria; order Fibrobacterales; family Fibrobacteraceae; genus Fibrobacter; species Fibrobacter sp. UWB5. The sequence goes on from NZ_MWQH01000004.1 coordinate 213,820, forward strand.
ACCTCGCCGGGCGTGAACTTGTCCAGATAGAACAAGCGCTGCCACGCGGGATTCAAACCTAATATGAGGACTTCCTGGGACATGGCTTTCCTAGAAATTCACCTTGAAGAACTTGCGCTTGCCCACCTTCACAACAAGTTGAGATCCTTTTTCAACAACCAATTGAGCCTGCAAGTCATCAACTTTCCATTCAATTCCATTATTAACAACTTTCATATTTCGATAAGGATCAATATTTCCAAAAGAATCTATCGGTACCACTTCAGTATTTACGACAGCTCCATCTCCCAAGAGAATTAAGACTTCGCCCATAGAGGTAACACCTCCATTCTGGACCATACGACGAGCTTCGCCCTTGGATGCAAAAGCCTTAATCTTTACCAGCAGGTCTAGTACGCCATATTTCCCCGGTTCAAGATTACACTCGGCAGCATCGCTCGGGATAGCGTTACCGCTGTGGATTTCGCGTTCCTTGGCAGCGGCGGCCTCGGCGGCTTCTGCGCCGTAGTACTGCGTCACGATGTCAATAGCGAGGCGGTGCTTGGCATCGTTGGGGTTCATCTTGCCTGCGGCAATGTCGGCCATCATCTGCTTGATTTCTGCAAGCGGGATGTTGGTGAGGAGTTCAAACCAGTTTTCGACGATGCTGTCGGCGAGGCTGTAAATCTTGTGGTACATCACGTCGGCCGGTTCGTTGAGGCCCACGTAGTTACCGATGGACTTGGACATCTTGACCTTGCCGTCGGTACCGAGGAGGATGGGCATGAAGAGACCGATCTGCGGTTCCATGCCTTCGAAAAGCTGCAAGTCGCGACCGCGAAGCACGTTGAACTTCTGGTCGGTACCGCCGAGTTCCACGTCGCTGTTGATGGCGACGGAATCGTAACCCTGCATCATGGGGTACATGAATTCGTGTAGGCTGATCGGCGTATTGGCGGCATAGCGGTTGTGGAAGTCTTCGCGTTCAAGCATCTGAGCCACGGTAAACTGGCCCATGAGTTCGGTCACCTTGCTGAACGGGAGCTTGGAGAACCATTCGCCATTGTAGTGGATTTCCACCTGGTCGCGGCGGACCACCTTGAAGAACTGTTCCTGGTATTCCTTGGCGTTTTCGAGAACCTGTTCATGGCTGAGACGCGGACGGGCCTTGTTGCGGCCGCTCGGGTCACCAATCTGAGCCGTGTAGTCACCCACGATGAGGACGACGGTATGACCGAGGTCCTGGAACTGACGGAGCTTGCGCATCACGACCGTATGACCAAAATGCACATCCGGGGCGGTCGGGTCCACACCCATCTTGACACGGAGAGGAACACCGGTATCATAAGACTTCTGAAGTTTCTTTTCAAGTTCATCTTGCGGCACAACGTCAATAACACCGCGCATCAAAATATCAAGCTGTTCTTTTACAGGACGGAATTGCATTTTATTTCCTTTTGTTTTACAAAAATCAAATATAGAAAAACATATTTCTATCTTTTTTGCCGTTTAAAGGAGAACTCTATGAAAAAGCTATTTGCGCTAATCGCCTTTGCGGCCTCCCTCTCTTTTGCCGTATCGGCTCCTTTCACCCATGACGGATTCTTTTTCAGCGTCACTTCCGGACTAGGTTACGGAACATTCAATGACGACATTGATGATGGTTTTGCCCAAATTGAATCCAACGGTTTTCAAGCAGAAGCTTCTATCAAAATCGGCGGAGCCATTGTTAATGGGCTTATCATTCATGCAACATTCGCCATGAACCAGCTCTATCCTGATTTGGAAGCCACCAGCAAGACCGGCAGAGACGACCGCTTGTCGCACGATGGTTTCGACATTCTTTTTATGGGCGGCGGCGCAACCTTCTATATTCCTGGCGGAAGCAACGTATTCCTCGGCGCATCGGCCGGTGTCACCACTTACAGCGTAACCTTCGGAAACCAATCCGCCGATTTTCTGAATCTTGATTCCGGTTTTGGAATCATCGCAACAATCGGTAAGGAATGGTGGATTCACGAAGAACTTGGCCTCGGCATCGCATTCTCGTACACCTACACCTCGGCTGAAGGCGAATACGATAACGAAAAGAACGAAGCGACCACCAACATGTTCTCGCTTAGCGCCACGTTCACATTCAACTAATTACACATAAGCCTTTCAAGGAGAACGAAATGAAAAAGCTCTTCATGTTGACAGCCCTTGCGGCATCACTTTCTTTCGCTACATCGGAACCGCATGTCCACGACGGGTTCTTTTTGAACTTCGCCATGGGCATGGGCTACCAGTCTATGGACTACACTACATACAATTATGACGAAGACACTTACGGTCATTCCGGTCTTGCTACCGATATTGATGTAAAGCTCGGCTGTAGCGTAACAGACATGGTTGCCGTACACATCACCTTAACCGGAGACACCCCCACAGAAAGCGTTGGAGAAGGACGCGATGACAACGAAGTCAAAGCGAACCTGTCGCTGCTGGGCATCGGCACCACCCTCTATTTCCCGGGAAACTATCTTGCTTCTGCATCCCTTGGCATTGGACAATTCCGCGTCTATGACGACATTTCTACCTTCCATGCCCGTGTAGTCACTAACCCAGACAAATATTCCCGCAGCGGATTTGCATTCCAGATTGCAGCCGGTAAGGAATGGTGGGTCAGCGACAACTGGGGCATCGGTGCGACAGCAGCACTTTTGTACGGCTTTGAAACAAATCTCGCCGACGCTAGAGAATCTTCGCTTTCCATCAGTCTAAGGTTTTCCGCGACATACAACTAAAAAACGGGGCTGTAGCCCCGCAAAACTATTTGCCGAAACCAGCGAGGTCTATGCCAAGCTGGTTTATTTTATATGTAAGAATGCGCGGAGTCGTGGAAAGGCTGCGGGCGGCGGCAGCAATCTTTCCCTTGCTGCTCTTGAGGGCATCGCAGATGATGTCTTTCTCGTAGGCCTCCACCATGAGTTTCAGGTTGCCGTTCACAGGAGTGCCGCTGGTTTCGGCGGTCTGGAGCGTGGTCGGGAAATGGTGCGGGTAAATGACGTCTTCGTCAGCCACAAGGATAGCGCGCTCGATTCCGTTTTCGAGTTCACGCACATTTCCGGGCCACGGGTAGCTCATGAGCATGTTGATGGTCGTACGAGCGAGACGGCGCACGTTCTTGCCCACAATGCGGCAGTAATGTTCGACGAAGTGGTCCGCCAGGAGCACGATGTCGGTTTTGCGGTTGCGAAGCGGCGGCACGTAAATCGGGAAGATATGCAGCTGGTAATATAGGTCTTCGCGGAAGGTTCCTTCTTCGACCATCTGCTGCAGGTTCTTGGTGGTGGCCGCAATCACGCGCACGTTCACCTTCTTTGAAATGCGGGCGCCAATACGCTCGACTTCGCCATGCTGAAGCAAGCGCAAAAGTTTCACCTGAAGGTTCGGCGAAAGTTCGCCCACTTCGTCGAGGAAGAGCGTGCCGCCTTCGGCCTGTTCTACGCGGCCGGGCGTCTCGGAAATGACACCCACCAAGGCGCCACGTTCGCTACCGAAGAGCTCGCGGTCCAAAACGGATTCCGGCATCGAGGCGCAATGGACGCGGACGAACGGGCCCATGTTGCGGTCGGAACGGTAATGGATAGCTTCGGCCACGAGCCCCTTGCCCGTACCGACCTCGCCCACGATAAGCGCAGGCAGGGGGCTGCGGGACACCTGGTCAATCTGCGCATACACGCGCTGCATTTCGCTAGAGCGACCGATGATATTATCCGGATGAAAACGGTCCTTGAGCTCCAAGGTCAAGCGTTCGTTTTCGGCCTTCAAGAGTTCATTTTCTTCGCGGGCTTCGCGACGGAGCTTCACTGCCGCCGCAAGCATCTGTGCGATAATTTCAAGCAGGCGGAGCTTTTCAGGGAGTTCTTCTTCGACCGGATTCTGGACGTCGGCACTGAAGGCGCCAATCACCTGGTGTTCCATAATCACGGGCACGCAAAGGAAGGCCTTGTCTTCGGTCTTACCGCGCCCTGTACGATCCAAGAAGTCCGGGTCTTTTGCCACCGAGGGAATGATAATCGGCTTACCGGTTTCCACGACGCGGCCGGTAATACCTTCACCCACCTTGTAGCGGCCCTTGCGCGCCTGACGGCTCGAAAGGCCTTCTGCAATTTCAATGGAGATTTCACCGGTATGGCGGTTGTACAGCGTGAGGGTCGCGTGTTCCACGCCCATCGTAGATTCCACCACCTCCAAAATCGGATGCGCGACGCTTTCGAAATCAAGCGTCTGGTTCAGAATGGAACTGATCTTGTAGAGCAGTTCCAGTTCCTGGATTTTGGATTGCGAGGTAGGCAAGATTATCTCCTAAAAAATCCGGAAAACCGCATTCAACGCAAAAGCCAAACAGGCATCATATTCTGTTATGGCATAGTTTACCGGGTAAAATTCCAATCCGAAAACATTCTTCTTGGTACGCCAGGCAAAGCCCAAACTCGAGCGGAACATAAAGGATTCGCGGTAATAATCCCCTTCGTCATACTCATATTGGTATGCCTCGAAACGATTTCCTTCTTCATCAAAGGCTTCGGTCCTAACGGTACCATCTATACCGGCATAAGTTCCGTCCTGAAAATCAACCAGGAACATAAAGTTCGTGACAATGGTGAAGCCTCCCCAGATGGGGTAATTAAAGTTGACAAGAACCCCTTCGGAAAGTTCTTTGAACTCATATTCCATGCAATCTTCGCATTCCGAAGCCGATGTTCCAAATTCGGCCACAACACCAACACCGATGAAAGACGTTACCGGTTTCACCACCGAAAGCGACAAGCCTGTCATCGTTGTCGAGACATCGTTCCAGCCCCCAATGAAGGGCCCGACTTTGACGTCAACCGTTTTCCAGGAAATGCCGGACGCCGAAGCATACGACATAAAGACGAACATGAAAAGAAGTCCTAACCTTTTTAGCATATTACCAATATAACATTTTGTTTGATATAAAAAAGGAGTCCCCCGACCAAGTCGGGGAAGACTCCTTAATCACAAGGTTGCGGCTTCTTACTTCAGCGCTTCCTGCACGAGAGCGGAGGCGCGCTTGGCGTCGAAACGGCCCTTGACCTTCGGGGAAAGTTCCTTCATGATCTTACCCATGTCCTTGGGGCTAGAAGCACCCGTCGCGGCCTTGATTTCTGCAATGAGGGCCTTGACTTCGTCTTCGGTCATTTCGGCGGGCATGTACTTGCGGTACAGTGCAATGATTGCTTCTTCGGCCGGAATCTTATCCATGAAGCCACCCTTCGTGAGGATGTCGATGGCTTCCTGCTTCTGCTTGACACTACGGGCAAGAACGTCGACGCACATTTCGTCGGTGATCGTTTCTTCGATCTGGGCCGGAGTGGCACCGTTCTTCATGGCTTCGTTCTTGATGTCGGAATGGAGGGTACGGAGCGTTCCGAGAGTTTCGGAATCGTGCGCCTTCATGGCGGCCTTGATATCATCCTTAATCTTAGTCAGCAATGCACTGCTCATGGTTTTACCCTTTGCGGACATATCCGCGGTTGGAATTCTCTAGAAACACGCAACGAGCCACCGGTCATAGACCGACGACTCATTACAAAAATCGATGCCTTGATGGCGACTGCCAATTTGACCCGGAAACCGGGAGCAAATTAGTAGAGGCGCTTACGGTTCTGGTCAGCGATTTCCTTCAAGCGCTTGCGACGAGCAGCAGTTTCGATGCGCTTCTTTTCTTCAGAAGGCTTTTCGAAGCGCTGACGCTTCTTGACATCGGAAATGATGCCATTCTTTTCGCAGGACTTGGTGAAACGCTTGAGAGCGCGTTCAAAAGGTTCGTTGGACTTAACAATTACGCCGATCACGATTATCCTTTGGTTAAATTAGAAATTCGTTTTTGGATAGCCAAATATATTTAATTGACGGAAATTCGTCAAGGGTATAATAAAAAGCCCGTTTTCCCGCCTTTTTTGAATAAATTTTACAATTTAACTTGCGGTTTATCAAAGACTTATGTATATTTTTGTTATAAAAGACCGCTTTTGTTGTCTTATTTTCTAAAAAATTGGAGAATTGGATGAAAAAATCAATCTTGTCTCTGAGCGCCATTGCCCTCGCAAGCTCCCTGCTTGTCGCCTGCAATGAAGATGAAGAAATGGTTCCGAAGATGGAACAGCCTAAGCCCACCGCCCAGGCTCCTGCCGAACAACCCGCAGAACAGCCCGCCGAACAGGCCAAGGCCGACGAACCGGAACTCGTTCCGATCCAGTCCCTTTCCGGAAACGCCGACTCCAAGGACGCCGCGGTCGAAGAACCTGCAAAGAACGCCGCGCCGGCACTCGCTGGCGGTATCCAGCCGCTTTCCAAGGGCGAATACGTCGTCCAGGTGAGCATCCAGTCCTCCAAGAGGGCAGCCGACGGCATCGTGAAGAAACTCGCCGAAAATAACGTGAAGGCATACATTGCCGAAGTGGAAAACCCGGGCGAACTCGAAGGTACCTACTACCGCATTCGCGTGGGCTATTTCGAATCTAGCGCAAACGCCCAGGAATACGGCAAGCAAGTCCTTACCCCGCTCAACTTCGCTTGGTGGGTAGACAAGAGCAAGAACGACGACGTGGGTAACCCCGGCGGCGACGAATACTATTCGAACAATTCTTACTCTAATTCCAATACTTATAATGAACCGGCCCAGGCACCCGAGCCCGAACCCGCTCCGGCACCGGCCCCCGCACCTGAACCGGAACCGGCTCCTGCACCTGAGCCTGCTCCTGCCCCGGCACCCGAACCGGCTCCCGCTCCTGCACCTGAGCCTGCTCCTGCCCCGGCACCCGAACCGGCTCCTGCTCCGGCACCTGAACCCGCCCCGGCACCGGCTCCCGCCCCTGCAGCTCCGGCCGCAGACAACTTCGACGACTGGGAATAAGTCTCGAGAATATGGATATCAAAAAAACTCCGCTTTGGCGGAGTTTTTTTTCGTTTAGCTCAGGATGACGCGGAGCCAGCCCTGAGCTTGTCGAATGGGCATCACTTCTGCAAGTTCAGGCTTGCGTTGGCAGCGCCATACAGGCTGATGCTGTAATCCTTGATCACGTACACCGGAATCTTGTTCAGGAGCGGACGGATGTTCGGATTGTAGTTCTTTTCGAAATACTTCATGAACAGGTTGTCGCGTTCGAGCCAGCGAAGGTCCTTCTGCACGGTACCGCCGGCCAGGTAGAAACCACCGAGCGGCAAGAACAGCGTTGCGGCGTCGCTTGCAAAGCGGGCAAGCATCTTCACGAACAGGCGCATCATTTCGGCAGCGACCGGATCGGTATCGCTGGCGCGGCTGATGTACTTCGGGCGGTCATTCGGTTCAGTTTCTTCGATCTTCTTGAAGGCTTCGTTATCGGGAACGCCGCGAGTTTCCTTCCACCATTCGTACATGTTGCGAAGGCCCATGCCAGAAACGAGCGGTTCAACGCCGGGCACGGTACCAATCTTCTTTTCCATGTAGTCGTGGAATTCCTGGGAATCCTTGTCAAACGGAGCAAACGTGGAGTGGCCACCTTCGGAGCATGCCGGAATGTACTTCTGACCGTCGAAAGCGAGGAAACCGACACCCATGCCGGTACCCGGGCCAATCACGGCCTTGGTGGTCTTCTGCGGAGCAGGCGTGCTACCGTCGGTATGCACGAGTTTGTGAATCTGGGCCGGATCGTCGACATCGAGAGTCGGAATGCCGTAGCTGATGGCCATGAAGTCGTTAATGACGAGCGTCGGGATTCCAGTAGCAGAAGTCAAGGCATCGCCATCGACACTCCACGGGAGGTTCGTCATGACGCACTTGTTGTTTGCCACGGGACCTGCGGCACTAATGCAAATGTGGGAGGGCTTCAAGTCGGCGCGATTTTCGACTGCGATTTTGAGCGTTTCGCGAATCGGGGCATCCAGGCCATCAATATCCTTGGACGGGCAATCGGTTTCAAGAATCAGCGTGAACTTACCGTCTTTGTAACCCACCAGGCCAAGGTTCGTGTTGGTACCACCAATATCGCCCGCCAGAACGAGGCGGTCAAATTTTGCATCGGGATTAAGCCATTTGATTTGCATAAAAAACTCCAGTTTTATTCGTACCGGTAAATAATAACTAATTACTCTCCGAGATATTCAACCGCAAAGATCAGAGTTGAACCGCCAGGGATAGGTCCTGCACCGCGAGCACCGTAACCGAGTCCGGGCGGGACCACCAGAATTCTCTTTTCGCCGGGGAGCATGCCCTGCACGCCGAGTTCCCAGCCGCGAATCACGCGACCCGCACCCAGCGTAAAGCCAAAGACCTGGCCGCGGTCACGGGAGCTGTCGAACTTGTAGCCGTTGGTGAGCCAGCCGGTGTAATGCACCTTGGCCACGTTACCCTTTTGGGCGGGTTCGCCTTCGCCCTGCTTGATGATTGCATAGCGGAGACCTTCGGGGCCGTTTTCAAACGTAAGCGTTGCGGTATCGGGGAAGAAATCCATGTTGGCGATAACGGAGTCGTCTACTTCGGAAGAGACGAGTTCCACGCGGAAGACCAATGTCGAATTCGAAGGAATCATGGAGTAGGCCGTTGCGCCGTAACCCATGGCCGGAGACACGCGGAACCAGCGCACGCCGCCTTCGCGCATGCCTTCGAGACCGACTTCCCAGCCCTTGATCATTTTGCCGGCGCCCATCACGACCGAGAGCGGCTTACCCATATCTTTAGAGGAACCGAACTTGCGGCCCGAAAGGAGCCAGCCCGTGTAATGCGTCTTGAGCACGGAGCCCACCATGGCGGGTTTGCCGGTGCCGACCTTTTCGTCGTAGACCTTGAGGCCCTTGGCCGCTTCGCGCCACTTGAGACCTTCCACATTCTTGGGGAATACATCCGGTTCCATCGGCTTGTCGGCGCTGACGAGTTCTACGATAAAGAATAAGTCGGAATATTCAGGAACGCCTTCGAGAGAATTTTCGCCGTAGCCCATCTGATAGGGCACGTAGAGTTTGCGGATTTCGCCCGGCTTCATGCCGACAAGACCCTTTTCCCAGCCTGCAATGACAAGGCCCATGCCAAGCGTGAATTCAAGCGGTTCGCCGCCGGAATAGGATTCCGAGAACATCCTGAATCGATTGTCGAACGGGAGCGGAGAAATTGAATCGACGAAGGTCGCAAGCGCTACCGGTTCTGCGACAGGGGCTGCGGCCACTGTATCGACTGCGGCTTTGGATTCCTTTTTGTCCTTGGACTTTTTCTTCTTGTTTTTGGCAGACTTGTCCAGGAGTGCAGTCGTGTCAACTTTCGTCACGCCGGCAACCTGGTCGGAATTGTAGTCGTTAGCAAGTCTCAAAGAATCTGCGATGCGGAGCGAATCGGCCAGGCGTGCCTTTTCGGCCAAGATTCTAGCGCTGTCCAAATACACATAGCTCTTGTAATGCACCCTGATGAGCTGACCCGCCTTAATGGGGTCTCCAGAGCCTTCCTTCACCGTTTCCACCTTGAAGGGGATGGCAAAACAGGCACTACACATCAGCAATACAAGAAAAATCTTCAATTTTAACATAAAATCTCCTGTCCCACAATTTAGAAAATGCTAGTTTTTGAGAGTAACGAATAATTCCAAATGGAATAAAATATGCTATCAGTCATTATTGTCATAGCGATAATTGTGTTGTCCGTGATACTCGCCGCCATCGGCGCGTACGTGATTATTCACAGTTCCGACGAAAAGGACGAGCCCAAGCGCGTAATCGACGTTTCGGGCCAGTACGCCGTAGTAGTCCGCCCCGCACGCGAATCTCTCAACGCCGTAAAGCCTTCCGAAGCCTCCCTTAGGTCCTGGCTCGACACTCAAGACCTGACCGCCGAAAAGAAGGAAGAACTGATCGCCCGGTGGAACGCCACCATGGAAGAAACGATCCGCACCATTGACGAAGGCGACAAGAACGGCACCGCCACCTACCGAATCGAGCTCGGCCCCAAGGGCAAGCAATACGTGAAGTTCGTGAGCGACGAAAATTTTATTACCCGCGAGCAGATCCGCAATCACGCGGAAATTCTCCCGCCCTATTGTTTAGGCTGCGATTGCAAGCTGTTGCCCAAGCAACCCTGGGAAAACCCCAGCAAGTCCGGTTGGAAGGCAGTTGTGCCCTCGCACGGTAGCCACTACGACGTCCCCGATTGGAGGCAACTTGCGTAAATCTCTACTTACAGCTCTCGTTTTTGCGCCCGCATTGTCTTTTGCGGCTGGCTCTGCCATTATCACGCTCGAAATGCCCGTTGGCGCCCGCCAGCTGGGTATGGGCGAAGCCGGTGCCGCCCTCGCCGACGACCCGACTGCCATGTACTACAACCCGGCAGGTCTCGCCTTTGGCCCCCTGGCTGACGAATGGCGCATGAGCTTCCCCGCCGATTCCAAGAACGCCCCCTACTTCACGAGCATGGCTTCGCGTTCCAAGGACGGCTTCTTTAGCAAGAGCGAACTTTGGGCAGGTACCGCCAACGGCATCCAGAAATTCGACGGCGAACAGTGGGTCGACTACCACTCCATTACGCTGCAGGGTAATGCCAAGGTCCGCGATGCCGTCAAGGTTTACGTAGGCACCGAACATGGCCTCGACGAATACGTCCGCCAGGTGAAGAAATTCAACGACATCAAGAACGCCGACGACGAAAAGCACGTGGTCGAAGTCAAGATGCCCTGGAACTTGATCGTGAAGGATACCATTACGGCAGTCCTTTACGAAAGCCGCACCGAAAAGCTCTGGGTGGGTACTCCCAAGTCGCTGTACCGTTTTGACGGCAAGGCCTGGAAGAACTACGACCAGGAACTCGGCAACCACCGCATTACCGCCCTCGAAAGCCAGGGCGCCTCGATCTGGATCGGTACCGAAGATGGCTTGTTCGTTTACCGCAACGGTCAATTCGAACAGAAAGGTAAAGTGCTCCCGAGCCAGAAGGTCCGCGCACTTGTGTGGTCCGAAAACCGCAAGGAACTTTATGTGGCGGTCGAAGGCGCAGGCATTGCAAGACTTATCCCGAAAAAGAGCGTGAATGACAAGGACCGTTGGAGCCTGTTCAACCAGGAAGACGGCATTATGGACTTGAACCCGACCGCACTCGCCGTCGACAGTTCGGGCCATGTATGGGCCGCCCACAACGGAGGCCTTTCGCACTTTACGCTGCGCAAGTGGGAACAGGTGCAGTTCGCCGACAACAAGGTGAACGACATTTCTGTGGACCAGCGTGGCGGCATCTGGATTGCAACCGACAAGGGCGTATGGCGCCACCTGCCGGACTACGCCACCGCAAGCGGCCGCAAGGCAGAACTTGAACGTACCGCCGCCGAAGAAGAAGGTTCCACCAAGAGCGAAGACGAATGGGTGCATTACCACAGCGGTAACGGCCTCAGCACCAACAAGGTTTGGGCCGTACTCCCGCAAGGAAACGACGTCTGGTTCAGCACCGCGAACGGCATGGAGCAGTTCAAGGATGCCGACTACCAGATTACCGCCTTCTACGAAAAGCTCTTGCCGATTCTGAACATTCCGGACCTGTACCACCTTTTTGCAGGCATGACGGTTCCGCTGAATGACTGGGGAACGCTGGGATTCTTCGTGAACTTCGTGAGCTTCGGTTCGACCGTCGCCTCGGGCGATGTGGACGCCGACGATTTGGTTGCCTATAACAGTTCTGAAATCGTGGGCGGCTTCAGCTACGGCACCCGCTTCCCGAACGACTGGGGCCTGGGCCTCTCGATCAAGTTCTTTTATTCTGACCTGAGTTCCGGCGCGGCCGCAGGCGAAGAAGAAGCAACTACCTTCGGTTACGCTTTCGATATCGGCGTGCTCAAGAAGAACTTGTTTATAGACAAATTAAATTTCGCCTTGGTTCTCACCAACATCGGTCCGAGCGTCTACTACGTGGACAAGACGATCGAAGACCCGATTCCGCTGACATGGCGCTTGGGACTTTCTTATGAAATTTTGAGCCTCGCTGATTACAAGTGGACCGTAGTTGCCGACTACAACCGCGAAGTGGTTTATGATGACGAAAAGGGTAATCCGGAACCGTTCTACATTGCAAGCTGGAAGTCCTTGATCCACCCCGAAAGAGACGGCAACAAGGTCAAGGAATCCATTATGCAGGGCGTGTTCAACCTGGGTACTGAATTCGTATACGCCAATACGATTGCACTGCGCGCCGGTTACCTTTACGACCAGACCGGTAAGCGTAACGAAGTCGATCTCGGCTTTGGCTTTATGCTCTCTGACGTGTTGCAGTTTGACTTTGCCACCATCAAGGACGTAGGCGACAACGACGGCGTTCGCGACGGCCAGATGCGCTTTGGCATGCTGTTCAAGTTCTAGGAGAGGTTCGCACACAAGGCGTGAAAACGCAATCCGACAAATATTAAAGTCAGGCGAAAAAGCCTGACTTTTTTCTTTTGCATTTTTGTAAAAAACTACTCTACGCGTTCGAGGATAATCAGGGCACGTTCTTGCGTGCTGTTCGGGATCGTGTAGAAATGCTTGCCCACGAACTTGTAGCCGAAATCTTCGGGATGGAAAGTCTTGAGTTCGTCGGCAACGGCGGGGCCTTTCATGAAAAACACGCGGCCGCCCACCTTCAGCGAATTGGCGATGCGCGGGAGCGTCTTTTCCATCAGTTCAAAGGCGCGGCTGATGACGCCGTCAACCGGAATGGTCATGCTGCGACTAGTGACCTTGTGGCCGAACACATCGATACCCTTGAGGCCCATTTTTTCGATGACCATATTCAAGAAGTTGATTCGGTTGGGGCGCGGTTCGCACAGCGTGAGTCGAATGGAAGGGTTCACGATTTTGAGCGGGAGTCCGGGGAAACCGGCGCCGCTACCGACATCGATCATGCGAGCGGGCCACTTGGGCACGTACGCATTGATGAGCGTGCAGTCGGCATAATGGCGTTCTACCATCGTTTCAAACGCATTGAGGCGCGTCAGATCCTGGTCGTCGTTATTGGCGCGCAACAGCTGGTGGAATTCCCAAATCTGCTTGAGGGTTTCGGGCTGGAGTTCTACGCCGTAGTAATGCAGCAACTTGTCGAGGCCCGCGAGCGATGGCGTGACACGCTTGCCGTTAAAGAGCGGGAAGTCGGTACGGGGAGCCTTGAGGTGCGGCACGAAGTCGCGGCCGGCAGCGGACGCATTGCGGGAAGGAGCCTTCGAGAAGGGCTTTTTAGACCAGTTGTTTGCCATAAAAACAAAAATAGAATTTTTTAGGGGCAATTTTTCACAGTTTCGGCGAATCTGGCGTATAGATATAGAGGACCCCAAAAAAATGAGAATTCTATACCGCCCATACCAAACGGTTTTCTTAATCCTGTTCGCCTTAAATTTGACGCCCGCCTATGCGGGCTCTGCGCATGGACTTACCGAGGCGCAAGTTTTTGAATGGTGGGACGACGGGATCATTGACGGCGACGAAGCCCGCGAAATCTTGGACCTGCTTGAAGAAGGCAACGAGCAAGAAGCCTGCATGCTCGCCGAGGTGTATGCGCTTGAAAGTTGCGCGAGCGAAGAAGTTCCCAAGCCGAAGAAAGCGAAGCGCAAGGAAGCGAAATCACGACAGAAAAAAACGAAAAAGGAATCGCGGCCGAGCCTTGTTCCGCATGGGTATATTGAATGGCGAGGCCGCGCCGATTCGCTTGGGCGCTTGGAAAGCGGGCGTACGGAATTGCGCTTGAATTTTTACCGCTATTCTTTACGGCTTGGGACGCAGTCGCTCTTGACTTACCGGAATGAAGGCAGCGAAGCGCACTTCGGCCAGATTTCGACCAAGGAATTGCATAGCGTGATTCCGCTTGACACCTTGTGGGGTACCGCCTTATTCTATCCACTTTACAGCCCGATAGGAATCTTCCGATTTGGAGGACTCCTGGATACCGCGAAAACGATCCGCCCGAGTTTCGCCTTCACGCCTTTCCGCGGACCAAAAAAAGAAAAAGACTTTGAAATGGAACTTGCCTACTGGAATCACAGGCACCCGGCCGACAGCGTGGAGAGGCATTCTGTTTCGGCGCAGGCCAAAGGCAGTTGGGGAAATTTTGCGGTTTGGTGGATCCCGGAAAATGCAGGCGATTTGCCCTTGATGAAATTGCAATTGCAGCACCGCGAAAAGATGGAGTATGCGACAATTGCATGGAAGACGGACGCTTACGTACATGGGGATTCGTTGCCGGAGGAATCGCGCTTGAGTGCGACGATTGCAAAGAGTAAACTTTGGGGAAGCCAGACCGTTGGCGTTACGGCGCACGATGCGTGGAAAAGCAAATGGACGCTCAATGCGCGGACGATGATTCCGCTTGAAGGCGATACAAGTAAGACTCGGCTCAAGGCGAGCGCAGAATCGGGCCCAGGCGTTTTAAGGACAGCCACAAGCGTCACTTGCCTTTCGGCAGAAGAGCATTGCAGGCAAAATGACTTGGCGCTAAAAATCAGGTCTTCGTGGAATGTCGACCGCGAGCAGCTGGTATTTTCGGGAAAGGTTCGCGCAAGGCACACGCGAGACGAAGGATTTGGCACGCCCCTTTACGAAGCCGGAATCGCTTACGCACAGGATGCTGCCAACAGCGCAGGCATTGCTGTCACGATTCCAAAGGGGGCGCCTAAACGTGAAATCCAATTACGCAGCAGCGCCGAAGTCGGGAATGACTTTTTGCAGTTATCGTTGGCGGTTACATTCAGGCGAACCGCTGATGAGGAGTTGCACCCGCTGCATGCGGCGATGAGAGCGAAGGTTATGTTTTAGAGGAAAATACATAACAATGTGTAATGTGAAATGACAAATGAGAAATGAATAATCACTCATCCCACATTTCACATCTCACATTCCAGATCACTCATCACTAACCACTTTCTATTGTCTACTCCAGAGGGCGCAATAGGTCTGCGTGCGGGCGGAGAGGCGTTCGTCTTTCAGGATTTCACGAATTTGTTTCTTGTCGAACCACTGCGCCTGAATTTCTTCGAGTTCGGAATCGCTGGGGCGGATTTCACCGCCGGCAACGCCTACCACGACCACATTTCTTTCGTTGGAAAATCCGACGGCGGAATAGCTCGGTTTCCAGACTTCGTCGATGCGCATGAGAGAAAGGCCCGTTTCTTCGCGGAGTTCGCGGGCAGCCGCCTCTTCGTAGGTTTCGCCCGGATCAATCAATCCAGCCGGGAAATTGTAGATGCTCTCGCCCACGGCCATACGGTATTCCTTGCAAAGCAAGAGTTTTTGGCCAGTGCAGTCGTGCATAATCATGACGACCGCATGCGGTTTCTTTTCAAGCATGTCCTTGAGGCCCGTAATGTCGGGATTGCGGCTGATCATTTCGTAAGTCTTGGGCTTGCCGCTGACGGTTTTATAGTGAATGTCGTAGCGGGTAATGAATTTGCCCTGGTGGATTTTTTCGATCGATTCAAATTCCATAATCACACCCTTTGTATGGTTTCGTAGTAAATGCAGTCGTGCTTGCAGTCGCCATGGAAGGCGCCACTGCAGATGGGCATCTTGTAAAGCATTTGCGCTTCGTCTTCGTTGCGCGAGATTCGCTTGCGCACGTAGCCAACGTCTTGGAAGTTTGCCTCTTTGCCTTTGATGAGTGCGGCACAGGTATTGACCCAGACCACGTTGCAGTCTTCGTGGGCGCACAAATCGAACGAACGGCGGAAATCGTAGGAGCCTGTCGAGAATGACGGCACGATTATCAGCGTGAGCTTGAAGCAGCGCATGAGTTGCTGCATGTACTCGGTTTCCAAGAAATCGCGGCAGACCATGATCGCGATGCGGCCAATGCCTTCGTAGTGCAAAATGTTCACCACGAGATTGGAACTGATTTGTTCCAGGTAGCCGACACCATTGAATTCCTTGCGGAACGGGTTTTGCTTGTTCTGTTTGCAAATCACGTTGCCAAACTTGTCCATGACCGTGACGACATTGCGGTTCTTTTCCCAGTAAGAGGGCAGCACAATGAGCGACGGAATTTTGGCGGCGTCATCAGGCGAAAGCGACTTGATTTTGTTCGCCACATAATCCGTAGTCTCCACGTTTCCGAGGAGTTCCGGGAACACGACGATATCGCTTTCGTTTTCGGCGGCGGTCCAAATCTTTTTCCAGACGAGTTCGTTGTCCGATTCAAACGAAGGATTTTCGTAAGCGATATTGAAGTACTGGATTTTATCCTTGTCAGTCAACTGGACTTTAAAATTCCGTTCTAACCTTAAAGGGGTTGCCGCAATCTTTACGGCTTTGCGTTCCTTAAAATGCGGGAACAATTCGTCTTTCAAAAAGTAATGTTTGTCAATCAGTTCGCCGAGCACCGAGTTTTCGATGAGCAGGATATTGTACAGGAAACTTTCGAGGTTGTTGTAGCGGTGAATCAGGCGGTGTTTGCGTTCCCATATGCAAGAGCAACGCGGCAAAAGCCCGACCCCCACCGATTCGCGGTTGGTATTCAGTACGATTGAAAATTTTTCCTGTTCAAATTCCGCTATAGCCAGATTCAACAGCGAAGCCATCGCCTGGTCCAAAATTTGCAAAAGACCCAGTAGCGCGTAATAATCGCGGTCGGCTTTCAACCGATTGACGAGCGATTTCAAGTTTTCAAGAAATTCCGTGGTTAGGTTTTCGGAGGAAAGTTCGCGAACGCCCACCCCATTGTCGGATTCCTGAAACAGCGCGGGAATTTCTGCCTGGACGACTTTTGCGATGCGGGATTTTTCGGCCGGAGAAACACAGCTGTATTCAACAAAAAATTTCTCCGAGCAGGAGCTTACAATATCGGAACACAATTCCGCCACAATGTTATAGAGGTCCAGCATAGTGAGGAATATAGAAAAAAAGGTCTAAAATTCAAAAAATAAGCCATTTTCGCCCCTGATTTAGGTGGATACAGGATGTTTACTCGGGTATACGCGATTTATACGATTTTTAGGCTTATTCCAAATTGGAATATCTATTTTATGGGTACCCAAACACTCCCTGACGGCCCTAGGTTACCTCCTTTACCCAGGGCCGTCCTCTTTTTTAGGGGTTAAATTCTAAATTTGAGCTAATGATTATCGCTACAATCATCGGGGCTATCGCTTTTTTGCCCTCCATCGCTCTGAATATTGCGCTTGCCTTGGGCGCCCCGCTCGGCGCCTACGCCATGAACGCCCGCTACAAGGTGATTCCGCCCGAAGTTCGCAAGGCCTTCATTGTGCCGACCACGATGCAGTTTGTCGCCCTTTTCGTGCTACTTTCGGCGGGGCATGTCCTGCCCGAGATTATCCCGTTCATGGTGACACGGATTCTCGCATTCTTCTTTGCGCTGTACTTGACTTTTTATACCGCGACGGTTCTCTTTAGCACCGCCCACAAGGAACGTACCGTAATGGGGACTTTTGCCGTGATTACGGCGGTTTGCTACTGGATTACGGCCTTCGGCACCTTAAGTTGGGAGTAGGCCATGGAACCGCAGCAATCCAATGCCCCCAAGCATAATTACCAGCGCGACTTGGATTATATCATCCGCAGGCTGGAACGCACCGGCGAGGTACCGACGCTTTTGCTGCATGCCTGCTGTGCGCCGTGCAGCAGCTACACCATCGAATACCTGTCGCAATACTTCAAGATTACGCTTTTCTACTACAATCCGAATATCGCGCCCGACGAAGAATACCGCCACCGCGTCGAAGAAATCAAACGATTCGTGGCCGAATTCAAGACGAAGCATCCGGTCACGCTGATCGAAGGCGAATACGACCCGAAAAAATTCTACGATGTCGCGCGCGGGCTCGAAAACGAACCCGAAGGTGGTGCGCGCTGCCGCAAGTGTTTTGAGTTGCGCCTCGCTGAATCGGCACGGCTCGCCCGCGAACTGAACTGCGAATACTTCACCACGACGCTTACGATTAGCCCGATGAAAAACGCACAGGTGCTGAACGAAGTGGTGCAGGAGCAGTGCGATATTTACGGAATCAAGCGCCTGCCCAGCGACTTCAAGAAGAAGGGTGGGTACAAGCGTTCTATTCAGCTTTCAGCAGAATACAATTTGTATAGGCAGAATTATTGCGGGTGCGCGTATTCAAAGCGAGATGCTGAGAAACGAGATTCCGAGAAAGGAGATTCCGGCTCGGAGGCCGGAATGACATCAGGACAACCCAATCTATAGTAGCTTTTTACGTAAACCTTCTAAGCGGTTAAGCGCGTCGTAGAGGGTTTCGTCTTTCTTGGCGAAGTGGAAGCGGATCAGGTGATTCACCGGTTCGCGGAAGAAGCTGGAACCCGGCACTGCGGCGACACCCACTTTTTGCGCAAGGTCGATACAGAACTGGTCATCGGACTTGTAGCCGAATTCGCTGATATCCATCATCACGAAGTACGTACCCTGCGGCTCGGTGAACTTGAAACCTAGATTGCGCAGGCCGCCGGTGAAGATTTCCTTCATGTGCGTGTAATGCGCTTGGAGTTCCTGGTAGTAATCATTGCCGAAATTGAGAGCGGTGAGCGCGGTTTCCTGCAGCGGCGAAGCGGCACCCACCACAGTGAAGTCATGAATTTTCTTGATGTTGTTCATGATGGGTTCGGCGGCAAGCACATAGCCCAGGCGCCAGCCCGTAATGGAATAGCTCTTGGAAAGACTAGAACACTCGATGGTGCGTTCACGCATGCCCGGGAGCGTCGCAATATAAGTATGACGGTGCGGAGCAAAGACGATGTGTTCGTAGACTTCGTCGGTGATTACATACAAATCATATTTGATGGCGAGGTCGGCAATAATCTGCAGCTCTTCGCGGGTAAAGACTTTTCCGCTCGGGTTCGACGGATTGCAAAGTACGAGCGCCTTGACACCCGGCTGCTTCATGGCATCTTCGAGAACGTTTGCGTCAAAGGTAAAATCGTGCGGGTCCAGCGGCACATAAATCGGAGTCGCTCCACTCAGAATCGTATCGGCAGTGTAGTTTTCGTAAAACGGCGAAAAGATGACCACCTTGTCGCCCGGATTGCAGACCGACATCATCGTGATCATCATGGCTTCGGTACTGCCGCAGGTAATGACCATTTCGGTTTGCGGGTCGTAACGGAGTCCGCTGAAATGTTCCTGTTTCTTGGAAAGCGCTTCGCGGAAATTCTGCGCACCAATCGTAATCGCGTACTGGTGCGGGCCCGTGTGGGCGACTTCGGCCAGGCGGTCTTGCAAGGCCTTGGGCGGGTCAAAATCCGGGAAACCCTGCGACAAGTTGATTGCACCGCAAGCGTTCGCGATGCGCGTCATGTGACGAATGACCGATTCCGTAAAATGTTCCGTACGATTACTTAAAGGTTTCATGGGAGGAAATTTAGCAAGAAAGATGGCAGAAAAAAGTGCTTAGTTGGTAGAACTTAGTTGGTAGAGCTTAGAAGAATAATCTAAGTTCTAAGCTCTAAGTTCTAAGCTCTAAGTTCTTTTTTTCTACATTTCACATTATGTACGATCCGCGCTTTTTACCCATCTGCAAAGAAGACCTGGACGAACTCGGCTGGGACTATGTCGATGTGATTATCATTAGCGCGGACGCCTACGTGGATCATCCCTGTTTTGGGCATGCTGTGGTCGGTCGCCTTTTTGAGCACGAAGGCTTGCGCGTGGCAATACTCCCGCAGCCGAACTGGCGCGACGACTTGCGCGATTTCAAGAAACTCGGCAAGCCTCGCATGTTCTTTGCGATTTCGAGTGGTATGGATTCCATGGTGAACCATTACACCGCTGCCAAGCGCCTGCGTAGCGATGATGCTTTTACGCCGGGAAACAAGGCCGGTTTCCGCCCCGATTACGCGACTTACACGTACGCCAAGATTTTAAAGAAGCTCTATCCCGATGTGCCGCTACTCATTGGCGGGCTCGAATCAAGCCTGCGCCGCGTGACGCATTACGACTACTGGAGCGACAGACTTAAGCCCAGCATTCTTTTCGATACGCAAGCCGACATTCTCGTGTACGGCATGGGCGAAAAACCGCTGAAAGAAATCGTGCGACTCTTGAAGAAGGGCGTACCCTTCTCCAGCCTGCATTCGATTCCGCAGACGGCCTACCTCGCGCCCAAGGGACAAATTCCTACGACCAAGCAGTGGGAAGACTTGCGCCTGTATAGTTACGAGGAATGCCTCGCCAACAAGCGCAATCAAATCGAGAACTGCCGCAGGGTAGACATCGAATGCAACAAGTGGTTCCAGCGCCGTATTCTGCAAGATGTCGCAGAACAGACCGTGGTGATTAATCCCGCGTACCCGCCGCTGGAATACGGCGAACTCGACGAAAGCTTTGAATACAACTACGCCCGCGAACCGCACCCGCGTTACAAGAAACGCGGCAACGTGCCTGCGTTCGACATGATCAAGTTCAGCATCAACACGCACCGCGGCTGTTTTGGCGGTTGCAGTTTTTGCGCCATCAACGCACACCAGGGCAAATTCATCGCAAGCCGTAGCCGCGAAAGCATTCTGCGCGAAGTCGATTTGATTACGAAGATGGACGGATTCGCCGGCACCATCACCGATTTGGGCGGCCCGAGCGCCAACATGTACAACATGCGCGGCCGCGACCCGAGTCGTTGTCAAAAGTGCGCACGCCCCAGTTGTCTGACTCCAAAAGTCTGCGACAACATGGACACGCACCATCACGAGCTTTTGGAACTTTACCGCGAAGTGCGCAACCACCCGAAGGTAAAGCACTTGTTCATTGGAAGCGGCGTGCGTTACGACATGCTGCTGCAAGAAACCGATGACAAGGAACTGATTCGCGACCACGAAGAATATGCCCGCGAGCTCATCGACTACCATGTAAGCGGACGCCTGAAGGTGGCCCCGGAACATACGAGTGACGCAGTTCTTAAGCTGATGCGCAAGCCGAGTTTTACGCTGTTCCACAAGTTCAAGGAATTCTTCGACGACGAATGCAAACGCATCGGAAAGCGCCAGCAAATTATTCCTTACTTTATCAGTAGCCACCCCGGATGCACCGAGGCCGACATGGCGGAACTTGCGCTTGAGACAAAGCAGCTCGGATTCCAGCTGGAACAGGTGCAGGACTTTACACCTACGCCGATGACGATTGCGACCGAGATGTTCTACAGCGAAATGACACCGGACGGAAAGCCGCTTTACGTGGCGAAAACGCCGGAACAAAAACGGAGCCAGCGCCAGTTCTTCTTCTGGTACATTCCAGAGAACCGCCCGCAGATTCGCGCGACGCTTGAACGCTTGAAACTCGGCAAGATTGGCCGACTGCTCTTAAGCCGCAGCGCGAAGGCCGAAGGCAAGGAATTCTTCCCGAGCAAGGAACGCGAAGAAAACGAAGAATACCGCCAGCGCGAACAGCAGAAGCGCGAGCAGCGCGTGGTTACTATCGTTCCGCAGAAATCCGGCGACAAGGGCCGCTGGGAAAACTCCGCCCGCAAGGAACGCCGCGCCGCACAATTTGGCGAACCGCGCAATGACAGGCGCGAAGGTCGTCGCGATGACAATCGCGAACGCCGCGATTTCCGTGACGAAAACCGCAACAACAATTTCGGAAGCGGTGAGCGAAAGAGTTTCCATAGCGACCGCAAGTTTAACGGCAACAAGGGTCGCGACTTCAATAAAAATGGCGGCAAGAGCCGCCAGGATAACAATCGCAACAACTCTCCCGTGCAATTCAGTTCGTTTAAACGGGGAAGGTAAAAAGCTTTCTTTAAATTAGGAGTGAGCGAGCACACTCCACCACTCCGTGCTAATTCGTTCTTCTTTGACTTTGAAGCCGGCTTCTTCGAACCACTTGAGGATATAATCCTTTTCGGTCAGGAGCTGTCCCGAAATAATGAGTTCGCCACCTTCGGCGAGCAAGTCTTCGATGTCGTCGCGGAGCGGCCAAAGTTCGCTGCGAATCATGTTGCAGAGAATAACGTCGAATTTGGCGCCATCCTTGAACGCATCCAGAAATCCGAGAATACAGTCGCTTTCCTTGAAACCGTTGCGTTCAAAGTTTTCAGCAATGCAGGGAATGGTCAGCGGATCAATTTCGGTGCCGACTGCGAGCTTTGCGCCCAAGCGACGAGCGTACATGGCCAAAATGCCCGTACCCGTTCCGATGTCGAGCACGGTCTTGCCATTGAAATCGACCGATTCCATCAAAGTCGCACAGCTACTTGTGGTATCGTGTTCGCCAGTACCGAAAGCGGTTTTGGCTTCAAGTTCAAGCACCACGGCCTTCGGGTCATCAGGCGTAAATTCTACCCAAGGCGGACGCACCCACAAATGCGGTGACACGGACACCGGCTGCGCACGGTCGCGCCACCACTTGTCCCAATCCTTCGCGGGTTCATCGCTCAGCGTAAAATGATACTGCGGAAATTCGTTTACGATACGGTCACGTTCGGCCTTGTCGCCGGTATAAAAGCAGAAGTCCGTGCGACCATCTTCTTTCGGGTCCAATTCTTCGAGTGTCGCCACACCAGCTTCAAAAAGCAGGTAGCTTGCAAGTTCAAATTCTTCGGCAGGGCAATAGCCCTCGGCCTTGTACCAGGTATCGATTTTTTGCATAGCCCAATAATAGAAATTCAAAAAACATGAGCCGATCCCCGCATTCGCGGGGATTAAAAAAAGGAGAGGCTCGGTACGCCAACCCCGTCACCGAGCCTCTCACCAAGCGCAAACACCTCAAACCGCTTGGCCCCTTTCATCCATCTTGTAAACTAATATAAACAGTTTCTTTCCGAAAGGTAAACTTTTTTTATAATTTCGTATTCCAAGTTAGAATAAGGCCTTTGGGGCTTGCATTTTCGGCTTATCTACGTATATTTTGCGTTAAATGATAGTTTCTAAGCCGCTTTTTATACACCAGTACCCCGACTGGACCAAGTTCCGCTACAACGCGCAGAGCGTGATGGACGCCTTGGGCCAGACTCGCCTGCTTGAAGGCGCCCTCGTGGGCGTTGCAGACCTGGTTTGTGATTCGGACACCGAGACGCGCATGCTCGCGAAAGACATTGCGGCCAACTACGCGCTGGACGGCTACACTCTGGAAATTCCGATACTTGAAAGCGAAATCAAGAAAAAGAATTCCGCCAGGAACGACATTCGAAATTTTGTAGGCGCGATTCAAAACGCCAAGCTCCCGCTGACCGAAGAACGCCTGTTCGCATGGCATGCGGCCATTGGCCAGAACAAGGTCAAGAGCTTTAGGACAAAGGAAAGCGTTGCAGGAACATTTACCGGCGTAAGCCCGGAACGCATTCCGCTTGAAATCGGGCGTTTTATCGACTGGTTTGAAAACTCGACGCAAGACGGCGCCATTAAAGCGGCGATTGCCCACTTTTGGTTTTTGACGATCCGCCCGTTTGAAGACGGCAACGGACGCATTGCCCGCGCACTCGCCGCCATGCTTTTGGCCCGCAGCGAAGACACGACTCGCTGCCAGTATACGCTGAACGAGCAAATTTTAAAAGACCGCGAGAATTACATACAAACTTTATTCAAGGCGCAGGCCGGCAACGGCGACTTGACCGAATGGATTTTGTGGTTCTTGAGCGCGATGCAAAAATCAATTGATGATAGCAAGAAAGAAATTGCAGGCGCCCTCAAGAAAATGCAGTTCCTGCAAAAGAACCAGCAGGCCGACTTGAGTGGGCGCGAACGCAAGATTATCGAAGCTGTCTGGAACGGAGAACTGCCGGCCGTATTCTCGGTGAAAGAGGTGGCCGCATTTACCGGCACGAGCCACGATTCCGCACTCCGCGACATCCAGGACTTGATTCAAAAAGAAATCGTCCGCCCCGAAAACAAGGGCGGACGAAGCCAGAAATACAGTTTGATTTAACCGCTTGAAATTAGCAGTGCACCAGCGTGCCGAGGTCGCCTTCGATAGCGGCGCGCGTGAGGTTGCCCTTTTCCATCTTGAACACGAAGATAGGCATGTTGTTTTCCATGCAGAGGGCGACCGCTGCGGTATCCATGACCTTGAGGCCGCGAGAGATAACTTCCTTGTAGCTGATGTCGTCGAAGCGGGTCGCGGTCGGGTCCTTGACCGGGTCTGCGGTGTAGATGCCGTCGACCTTGGTGGCCTTCATGATCACGTCGCATTCGCTTTCGATAGCGCGAAGAGCGGCGCAGCTGTCAGTGGTGAAGAACGGGTTGCCGGTGCCTGCGGAGAAAATCACCACGGAGCCTGCGGACAAAAGCTTGAGGGCCTTGCGGCGGTCAAAGAATTCGCAGACCGGTTCCATGCGGATCGCGGACATCACAACAGAGTCAACGCCCTGCTTGTCCAAAGCATCTTGCATGGCGAGGCCATTCATCACGGTGCCGAGCATGCCCATGGCGTCGCCCTGAGCGCGGTTCATGCCGCCTGCAGAAGCAGAAATGCCGCGGACGAGATTGCCGCCGCCAATGACGAGAGCGACTTGCACGCCCTGCTTGACGATGGAGGCAATTTCGGACGCCATGTCAGAGAGAATCTGGTTGTCGATACCGTGGCCCTTTTCGCCTGCGAGGGCTTCGCCACTGAGTTTGAGAAGAATGCGCTTGAATTTAGACATAATTTTTTTGGGGAATTAGGAATATTTTATGCTCTGAAATGTAATAAAAAACGGACAAGGGTGCCTCTTGCCGTAAAAAAATGTATTTCCATATTTGGTGGTTTAAAGAAAATGGGATGTTTATGAAAACCAAAATTGCATTTGACCTGTTATTAGGCTCATTATTATTCCCAACGATGCTTTTTGCAGACATCGTGTATCAGGGGAAACGCGTCCAGGAATGGCCCGAAGAAGCCCGACCCACATTCACCGGATCCAAAGCAAGCGCGTCCAGTTCCGGTTTATCGAGAGCAGTTGCAACACAAACGAAAGGCCACTACGCCGCCCCCAAGGGCAAAATCTACAGTTTGACCTTGCTCGTGGATTTCCCGGACAAGGCAGCTCCGGTCACGGTGAGCGAAGTAGAAGACTGGCTGAATAAAGAAGGATTCAATAGGGACGGTTGCAACGGTTCCGTGCGCGACTACTATTTAGACGTTTCTAACGGGCAGCTGGACCTCACGAACGAAGTCTACGGCTGGTATCGTGCAAAGCACCCTAAATCCTGGTACGAAGGCTTGCAGGGATACTCGGGCTCCGATTCGCTCATGAAAGAAGTATTTGCGTATTTCGATTCCCAAGTCGACTTTTCTCGTTACGACAACGACAAAGACGGCACCACCGAAGCAATCAACATCGTGTACGCCGGCGCAGGTGAAACCTGGGGACAGGGCCTGTGGCCGCATTCCGGATGGTCCAACGAAAGACGCGATGGCGTGAAACTCACGCACCACCAGATGACGGACATGCCGGGCAAGTTTTCGATATACGTCTTTGTGCATGAATCGGGACACATGATTTTTGGCTGGCCGGACCTTTACTGGTACGGCGACTACTGCACCATGGGCAACCGCGCGAACGACTTGAATCCCGTCGCGATCAACGACTTCTACCGTGCGGACCAAGGCTGGATTCCGTTCGTGGACATCACCAGCGACGACGTAAACAACATAACGCCCCTCGAAACCACCAAGCCCGGCGAATTCTGTTACCGTTACAAGAACCCAAACAGGCCAAACCAAGAAGGACTCGTATGGTCTTACGTACGCAACACGGGCCGCAACAAGGTGCTTGCTGGTAGCGGCCTCTTGATGCAGCACTATGACTTTTCCATCGAAGGCAATTCCGCTTCAGACAAGCTCGGACTCCGAATCGTGCACGCGAACGCCGCAGGCAAATCGAGCGACAATCCGGGCGATCAATGGCCAAGTCCGGGCAGCACCGCCAACACCTTCTTCAAGAGCGGAACTTATCCGGAATTTTCAGATGACGCCTACCCTGCCATCCGTTGGTATAACGGCTCCAAGACGGGACTGAAAATCACCGACATCGGGACTCCCGGCGAAACGCTCACCTTCTGCATCGGTGAAAACTGTTCCGAGCCCTCGTCCAGTTCGTCGGAACCCGCATCCAGCAGCTCCGTCGAAATCACTGTCCAGAAAATCGCACTCGAAACGACACTTCCGATTAGCGACAGTTATGCGTCCGTAACACTCGACCTGAACGGCAGCGAAGTCGCAAGCATTCTCGGCATCAAGCGCACCGAAATTGAAGACAAAGTAGAATTCTACGGCGTAGAACCCGACGGAAGCCTCAACAGCAAAACGACCGGCGAAGGCACCGGCCACTGGTTTGACAAAGACGGCAAAATCGTTGTCTGGGACCCGAACGGCTCTAGCGTAGTATTCTCCAATATGGACCTCACGACCATGACCACGAAAATCGGCCACATGCCGAACAAAGTAAAGTCAGGCGATTCGTTCTTCGTAAAACAGGCCCTAGTTTACGGAAGCAAGCAGGTCACCTTCGAAATCACGGTAACGATAAGCGAAAAAGGGACCACTAAAATCATCTCGAATTTAGGGAACGCCAAGCACGGCAAGCCCGGAAGCCAAATCTTCAACGCCCTCGGCAAACCCGTCGGCACCCGAAACGCATCCGGAGAACTCCCCAACCTGCCCAAGAGCATTTATGTGGAAGTCGTGAAGTAGGAAAATTTAGATCCTAAAAATATTTCATCACAAAGGTTCTGCAACAATGCAGGACCTTTTTATTTGACTCCGTTGCATAACGGAGCATTTTAGAAGCTGTGGCAAAAACAATCCGAACAATAGAGCGGATGCTTAAAAAGGGTGCGTCTATGGAAAAAATCCGCACTTCTTTTGGTGTAGCTAAATAAAAATAGCCTCCCAGTCTCACTTATTACAAAATAATTATCATTTTCTTACACTATACTAACAGGAGCATAGCGGGGGGCACAGCACTCTCCGCTCCTTTATAATTGCTATCTTGTACCCTATCTAAACATTAACCGTTAAATTAAAACACTATAGTAATATGAGTCTTAAAATCGTTGTGCTTGCTAAGCAAGTACCTGATACACGAAACGTGGGCCCCGATGCCATGACGGAGCAGGGAACCATCAATCGTGCCGCATTGCCCGCGGTCTTCAACCCCGAAGACCTGAACGCCCTGGAGCAAGCCCTTCGTTTGAAGGACCAGTTCCCGGGTTCCACCATCTCTGTGCTGACGATGGGTCTGCCGAAGTCTGCCGAAGTCGTCCGCGAAGCTCTGTACCGCGGTGCCGACGAGGGTTTCGTGGTGACGGACCGCCCGCTCGGTGGTGCTGACACTCTCGCTACGAGCTACACGCTCGCCCAGGCCGTCAAGAAGATTGGCGACTACGACATTATTCTCGGTGGCCGCCAGGCTATCGACGGCGATACCGCACAGGTCGGTCCGCAGATTGCAGAAAAGCTGGGCCTCACCCAGGTGACCTACGCTGAAGAAATTCTCTCCCTCGAC
Organism: Fibrobacter sp. UWB5; assembly: GCF_002210295.1. Taxonomy (NCBI): domain Bacteria; kingdom Pseudomonadati; phylum Fibrobacterota; class Fibrobacteria; order Fibrobacterales; family Fibrobacteraceae; genus Fibrobacter; species Fibrobacter sp. UWB5. The sequence goes on from NZ_MWQH01000004.1 coordinate 241,206, forward strand.
GAAAAGGCCCGTAAGGTCGTGATCCGCCGCCATATCGACGGTGGTGTGGAAACGGTGGAAGCACCGCTCCCGCTGGTCGTGACCGTGAACGGAAGTGCGGCCCCGTGCCGCCCGCGCAACGCAAAGCGCCTCATGAAGTTCAAGAACGCTACGGTGGTTGCCGAACGCAAGCCGGAAGACGCCGAAAAATACGAAGCCCTCATCGCGAAGAAGCCCTACCTGAACATTCCGCAGTGGGGTGCCGCCGACATCGACGCAGACCCTGCCCAGATCGGTAAGGCCGGTTCGCCGACGAACGTGAAGGCTGTCAAGAACATCGTGTTCAAGGCGAAGGAAAGCCGCACGCTCACCGCAAGCGACGCCGACGTCGAAGGACTTATCAAGGAACTTTTAGACGGGAAGATTATTGGCTAGCCTATGAATAACGTATTTGTATATTGCGAAATTGAGGGCACGACCGTTGTCGATGTTTCCCTCGAACTTTTGTCCAAGGGCCGCAAGCTCGCCAACACGCTCGGCGTTCAGCTCGAATGCATCTGCGCAGGCAAGGGCCTCGACGGAATTGAAAAGCAGGTGTTCCCCTACGGTGTGGACAAGGTCCATGTGTTTGATGCCGAAGGGCTCTTCCCCTACACCACCAACCCGCACGCATCGCTCGTGGTGAACCTCTTCAAGGAAGAGCAGCCGCAGATTTGCTTGCTGGGTGCAACGGTGATTGGCCGTGACCTCGGTCCGCGCATTTCCAGCGCCATGCACAGCGGCCTTACCGCCGACTGTACCGAACTCGAAATCGACAGCTTTGAAATGAGCATCGGCGGCGTGAAGAAGTTCTACGAAAATCAGCTTTGCCAGATTCGCCCGGCGTTCGGCGGCAACATCGTCGCTACCATCGTGAACCCGGAACACCGCCCGCAGATGGCGACGGTGCGCGAAGGCGTGATGAAGAAGGAAATCGTCGATCCGAACTACAAGGGCGAGGTCATCAAGCACGACGTGGCCAAGTACGTGCCGGAAACGGAATACGTGGTCAAGGTGCTCGAACGCCATGTGGAAAAGGCCAAGCACAACCTCAAGGGCGCACCCATCGTGGTGGCCGGTGGTTACGGCATGGGCTCCAAGGAAAACTTCGACATGCTGTTCGAACTTGCGAAGGAACTCCACGCTGAAGTGGGCGCAAGCCGTGCCGCTATCGACGCGGGCTTTGCCGATCATGACCGCCAGATTGGCCAGACCGGCGTGACCGTACGCCCGAAGGTGTATATCGCCTGCGGTATCTCCGGCCAGATTCAGCACCTCGCCGGCATGCAGGATTCAGGAATCATCATCTCCGTGAACTCCGACCCCGACGCCCCGATCAACGCTATCGCTGACTACGTGATCAACGGCACCGTCGAAGAGGTCATCCCGAAGATGATCAAGTATTACAAGGCAAACAACAAGTAGGCGTTATGGCGAATTTTTACACAGACCATCCAGAGATTAAGTTCAACCTTGAAAGCTCTCCTTTGATGCAGCGCATCGTGGAACTCAAGGAAAACGGCTACGCCGACAAGGACAGCTTTGACTATGCGCCGGAAGACTACGCCGACGCGATAGACAGCTACAACCGCGTGCTCGAAGTCGCAGGCGACATCACCGCGAACACCATCTTCCCGAACTCCGAAGACGTGGACGCCGAAGGCCCCCACTGCGAAGACGGCCGCGTGCGTTACGCAAGCAAGACCTACGAAAACCTGGAAGCCACCCGCAAGGCTGGCCTCAACGGTGTCACGATGCCGCGCCGCTTCGGCGGCCTCAACTTCCCGATTACCGCCTACACGGCCATCAACGAAATGATCGCCTCCGCGGACGCCGGTTTCGAGAACATCTGGTCCCTGCAGGACTGCATCGAGACCTTGTATGAATTCGGCGACGAGGACCAGCGTTCCCGCTTTATCCCGCGCGTGTGCGCCGGCGAGACGATGTCCATGGACCTGACCGAACCCGATGCCGGTTCCGACCTGCAGCGCGTAATGCTCAAGGCCACCTACAGCGAAGCCGACAAGTGCTGGTACCTGAACGGCGTGAAGCGCTTCATCACCAACGGCGACAGCGACATCCACCTGGTGCTCGCCCGCTCCGAAGAAGGCACCCATGACGGCCGCGGCCTTTCGATGTTCATTTACGACAAGCGCGACGGCGGCGTGAACGTGCGCCGCATCGAGAACAAGCTCGGCATCCACGGAAGCCCGACCTGCGAACTTGTCTATAAGAACGCGAAGGCTGAACTCTGTGGCCGCCGCAAGTTCGGCCTCATCAAGTACGTGATGGCCCTCATGAACGGCGCCCGCCTGGGCATTGCCGCTCAGTCCGTGGGCATCAGCCAGATGGCTTACAACGAAGCTCTCGCCTACGCCAAGGACCGCAAGCAGTTCGGCCAGGCTATCGTGAACTTCCCGGCCGTCTACGAGATGATTTCCAACATCAAGGCTCGTCTTGACGCTGGCCGCGCACTCCTGTACCAGACAGCCCGCTATGTAGATATCTACAAGGGCCTCGAAGACATCGAGCGCACCCGCAAGCTCACCGACGAGGAGAAGGCTGAACTCAAGCTCTACCAGAAGCTCGCCTCTGCTTGCACGCCTTTGGCCAAGGGCATGAACTCCGAATACGCCAACCTGAACGCCTACGACAGCATCCAGGTTCACGGCGGTTCCGGCTACATGCTCGAATACGCCTGCCAGCGCCTCTACCGCGACGCACGCATCACCTCCATTTACGAAGGCACGACGCAGTTGCAGACCGTTGCCGCCCTCCCGCACATCACCACCGGCACCTACAGCCAGATGCTCGAGGAACTGGAAGCGGGCGAAGTGGCCGCCGAATACGAGAGCCTCAAGGCCCGCGCTAAGGCCATGGACGCGAAGTTCAACGAAGCCATCGAAACTGTGAAGGCCGCGAACAACAACGAGTTCACCGACCTCTGCAGCCGCCACTTGTACGAACTCGCCGCCAACTGCGTGATGAGCCAGCTGCTCCTCCGCGACGCCACCAAGGCACCCGAACTGTTCGACAAGAGCATGAAGGTGTACCTGAACCTCGCCGAAGCCGAAGTCGCGAAGCACTACAACTTCGTGAAGAGCCTCAGCGTGGAATCGCTCGACAGCTACAAGCAGGCATAAGCCTCGCTAACGCGAAATTGAAAACCCCGGCTCGCTAGAGTCGGGGTTTTCTTTATAAAATCAAATTTCTAATTGGATTCGGCGGGCTTATCGGCATCGAGAATACACCAAACATCGCTCTGCCTATACCTATGGGGTTCAGGACGGCACAACCTTGCGAAATTCCCATCCGACAGGCCCATGTTGCGTTGGATGCATTTAGCGGCCTCGTTATAGTATTTAATGTAATCATAACAAGATTCTGCTGGAGTACTTCCAGGTTTAGGGACAAAACCTTTTTTGGTACACGTATCATTTTCAAAAATCCATGTAGTTTCCACACCGATGATTTTCACGTTGTATTTTTCAATGAAAATGGTATCCACGTAGTCGGAGTTCGGATTTGCACCGACAAAGGTCACCAACGAATCGTCTTCGAACCATCTTTTTGCCCAACCATGTATGGTCGTATCTTGAGCAGGCGGAACATAGCTGGGATTTCGCACCGTCCATTGAGTAATTGTCGAATCGGTCAATTTGATTAGGAGCAATCTGGATTTAAATTCTCCATAATAAAAGGTGTCCTCGCCGACCGTCATTTTTTGCGTATAGGCATATTCATCATCATGGCAGTCTCCCCATTCATAGGTAGTGCAGTTTCGACTATCAGAAAGCAGAAGGGAATCATTCTGTTCGATAATGATATACTGATCCGGTCCATTAGTTATATAACCACCACCCAATTCTCCTTCCGGTTCATCGATGGTGTAGCAATAGCCGTTATTTTCAGGCAGAACCCAGAAAGCGTCCTTTATTTTATCGCCAAAAAGTTCCTTATGAAAAAGTGAATCCTCATCTTCTATAAGAGGTCCATAGTGATAAATTTCGGGTTCAACGCCTGTGGTATCGAAGGGTAACTTATCTATAATCGAATCTTGAGAAGGTTCTTCGGAAGAAGAACTTATTGTCGGTTCTTCAGACGAAGAACTTGCCTCAGTCTGTTCGGACGAGGAACTTTCCACAGAATCTTGTGAAGAGGAGCTCTCCGAGCCAACTTGCGGTATATCTTGTCCCGGGGCTTGAGAAGACGAATCGGAATCGCCACATGCAGCAAACAGACACGCAACAGCGCCGGCCATCAAAAACTTCTTCAGCATTCAATCCTCCTATTCTAATTTTCATACAAAATATAAAAACATTGCCTCTAAAGAGGCAACTTGTTTTTATTCTTTCAGTTCGTTATTTGATGCGATCCGAGTCACATCAATTTTTATATTACTTCTTTGTCGTCTTGATGCTGTCGTTTTGCAGTTTCAGGATGATGTCGCCTGTTTCCGGATCCATCATCATGTCAAAGCTTGAGCGGATGGTAAACTTGAAGCCCGCGACGTCATAGCTTATGTCCATTGCGTGGACCATGCACTTGTTCATGTAATCGAGAATCAGCTTGTCGCGGGTGTAATCCAATGAATTGATGACATTAGTCTCGTTTTGCTGCATCAAGGAACTCAGGTACCTGTAATGGATTTCGTAGGTGTACTTGTCTTCGAGTTCCTTGGGAATGTACGAGATTCCGCCCATGCGGAGCACCGGTGAATTCTTGGTCAGATTCCAGAACAGGAATCCGCGATAACCCGGGTCGTAAGATTTCGTATTCGTCGACACGCCCGATGCCATGAATTTTTCAAAGGCGTCTTTACGGTTAAAGTACGCTTTCATCGCCAAGTCATCTTCGGACATGAAGGCCGAAAAGATGGTGCCATACGGGGTTTTGCCAAAGACTTTACCCACATGGTAGACACGCTTGGTTTTTCCGCCAGTCGTCTTTACACGGAAAGTCAGCTGCTTTGTCGCTGTACTCCTGCTCGTCACCTGTTCCGAGATTTCGGCATTTATCTTTCCGTAATCTTCGGGGAGGATCGCGTTCTTGAAGAATCTTCCGACATAGGTGCGGAATTCTTCGATGCTGTTGCACTCCAGCATATCGAGCACGCGAGCGTTCGCATAAAGAATTTCGCCCGTCTTTAAGCTGAACAAGACTACTCCGCCGGGAACAAATTCCATGTAGTTCAACGCCAGCTGCTGCAGTTCTTCGGCATTCTTGATAGAGCCATCAATTTTTGCCTTGAGCATGCCCCTATCTTTAATAGGCGTCAAGAGGAACTGAGTGGCGCCTATACGGATGCTTTCTTTGGCTAAATCCATGTTGTCGGTCATGACAACAAATGGAATTTGGAGATTGCGCCGTTCAGCTTGGAAATTCTGGATGAGCTTGAAGCCGTCCATTTTCGGAAGGTTCGCATTAATCAAGGCAAGCGCCACATGACGCCCGTATTCAAGCAGCAAGTTGAGCGCCTGTTCGCCATTTTCGGCCAGCAGCACGTGGTAATCCGACCTCAGAATACTTTCAAGGAACGCTCTCTCTTGCGGATTAGCTTCGGCAATCAAGATGGTCTTCGTATTCGCCGGAAGTGCGACCTCCTTGCCGCGAGAAGAACTATCATGAGCACTCACATGCGTATTGCGGAAAGACAAGTCGTAAATGTGACATCCGTTATTGTCGGCAACCAGGCGCCCCCTCATAATGACGTACATGCCACGCGTCACATAGGTCACTTCACAGGGTGCCTCGTAGGCGGCCCTTTCTGCCTCGTGAAGTGTGTAGTACACCGGGTTTTCAGGATTGTTCGAAGCATCCTCGACTTCTTGGACATCCTTAAAACCGAGACTCAGGAGCTGTTCTTCGTACTGCCGATTCACAAACAGGAACTTGAACCTTTCATTCTCGAACGTCATGATCGCCCTAGGAGTATTTTCCTGATAGTCGAGACGCCCGATTTTTGAATACACGGCACGCGTGTTGCTATCTTCGATGACTATTCCCGAAGTCTCCATGTGCTCCATGGTAGCCTTCAACGGTTGCGGCTTTCCATAGTAGTAGCCCTGGACTTTTTCGCAACCGATGCTCTTCAGGAATTCCTTCTGTTCCTTGGTTTCTACACCTTCGGCCAAGGTCTTTAACCCAAGGCTTTTCGCCATGCGGACCATCGAGCTGATAATGGTGCGAGACACATCGTTAAAGTTCGAAAGGAAGGCCATGTCGATTTTAAGTTCGTCGAACTTGTAGTCCTTGAGCGTATTCAGCGAAGAATAACCGCTGCCAAAATCGTCCATCCAGACTTCGTAACCGACCTCGCGGAACTTTTCGATTTCATGCTGGATATACGAATCCGACGCCATGATGCTTTCGGTAATTTCTACACGGATGTAGTCACGCTCAATCTTGTATCTTTCAAGAATACCTTCGACTACCTCAAAAATATCGCAGCCGGTAAAGTCCAATCGCGAAAGGTTGAACGACACCGGAACCACAGGGTTGCCCTGGTCCAATTGATCGCGCATTTCTCTACAGACAAGTTCTATCACGTGGCTGTCGAGTTTATGGATTTGCTTGGATTCCTCTAATGCGCCGATAAATTCGCCCGGGTTCAAAAAGCCCTGTTCCGGATCAATCCAACGGGCGAGCGCTTCCATACCGCAAAACGTTCCTGTAATCGTTCGCACCACCGGCTGATAGTAAACCTTGATGTAGCCATTCGTAATGGCATCGTCAATGTGGTTTACCACGTAATTGTGCAACATGAGAGTCCTGTGCAGGTCTTCGTCATATTGCCGGATAAATTTGTCGCCTTTTTTCTTTTGAATGTTGCAGGCGAGTTTCGCCTTTTCAATCGCGTCGAGAATATCGCTTTCTGTATCCGTTTGGCAAATGCCCACGTAAAGGTCCATCGAAATTTTCGAAACCGTACCTTTAACGTATTTTCGAACTTTGCGCAACTTTTCTTCGAGGTTGGCAATTTCTGCAACAACGACAAAATGGTCGTTCGTGCTACGGCATACCAGGTTATCTGCAAACTGCTTTTTCAGTACGGCCGCAAAGTGAATCAAGAACTCGTTTCCGGAGCTAAAGCCGTTGGCATTGTTGTAAAGCTTCATCCCGATAATGTCGAAGAAAACCACTGCAGGGGTTTTACCTGCATTTAAAAGGCCCTCTACATAGTTTTCTCCGCGGATGCGGCAATACTCCAGATTCGGAAGCCCCGTCAGGGAATCGAAGAACCGGTCGGAATGATCGTTTACGCGCATGAAAATGGAGCGTTTGCCATTCCAGGAAATCTGCGACGCCTCTACAACCAGGTCTTTTCCCGAATACGGGCAGCGAATAATCGTCACCCCTTTTTCAAGGAGTTCTTCGACAAACAATGTATTCTGTTCGTTGGCAGGAAAGAAATATTCTTCGAACTTGATTCCCTGTTCATAGGGTCTCTTCGGCTTCCAGAAATGCGAAATAGACGGATTCACCATATAGATTTCGTGCGATTTCGCATCGAAAATCACAAACGGGTCCACCTTGGCCGTATTCAAAAGATCCACGACTACCGACGCGGGAATGTCGGATTTATCACGCAAAGTCATTGCTCCCACCTTAATTCGTATTTTCTCTCTTATCCTTTAAATTAATTGATTATTTGCAGAAATGCAAACGTTTTTTCACGTTTTGAGCCCTAAAAACAGCCCTAACACGCTATTTGCACGCAAAAAAAGGTCGCCCCGCAAAGGGCGACCCTTTTAATTTCGCTAGAGATTGCTTCACCCCTACGGGGTTCGCAATGACGTCCAAGGTTATACAGCACGGGCGCTTGCACACGTATTGGATAACCGAAGAGTCATGCGCTTGCGCAATGACGTAGGATTAGTTACCGCGTTCGAAGCGGATGAAGTTCACGACCTTCAAGCTGGAAAGACCGAGCTGCTTGGCAACGACTTCCTGGAGGTAGTCCTTGACAGAGAGCTTCTTCGGGTTCTTTTCGGACATGAAGAATTCCTGATCTTCGAGAACGATTTCCTTGAGCACCTTGGCGACGCGGCCGTCAATCTGGCGCTGCAGGAATTCAGGCTTCGGAGCCTTGCCGGAAGCTTCGATCTGAGCCTTGGCAATTTCCTTTTCCTTTTCGATCGTTTCAGCCGGAACTGCAGCATCGTTCAATGCAACCGGAGCGAAAGCAGCGGCCTGCATGGCGATGTCCTTAGCGGCAGCCTTGAGGGCAGCTTCGTCGGCAGAGCCTTCGTAAGCGAGTTCGGTGATGACACCGATCTTGCCCTTCATGTGGCTGTAAACGCCAAACACGGAATTTGCAGTCTTCTTCATTTCGGCGAACTTGCGGAAGTCGATGTTTTCCTGGATCTTGACGAGCACGTCCTGGAGCACATCGTTAATCTTCTTGCCATCGACAACGGCGTTCTTGAGGTCGTCGACAGAGGCGATAGCCTGAGTTTCGACAGCCTTCACAGCCATGTTGGCGAGAGCGACGAAGTCGTCGTTGTTGGAAACCGGTTCAGTTTCGCAAGACAGTTCGAAAGCAGCAGCCTTGTCGGCGGTTTCGATGAGGTAGATGCGGCCTTCCTTGGCGGCCTTGTCGGCACGCTTGGCGGCAACAGCAGCACCCTGCTTGCGGAGAAGTTCAACGGCCTTGTCCATGTCGCCGTCAGTTTCGGTGAGGGCCTTCTTGCACTGCATCATGCCCACGCCAGTCTTCTGACGGAGTTCGTTAACGAGGGAAGCGGTAATCTGCATATTACTTTTCTTCCTCGCCGTTGTCAAACTTCTTAGCTTCTTCCTTTTCAGCCTTCTTGTCGGCGGAACGCTTTGCAACGTTGGCGGCAATGTAGTCGATGATGAGCGTGAGGGACTTCACGGCGTCATCGTTGGCCGGAATCGGATAGTCCACGAGAGTCGGGTCGACGTTCGTGTCGCAAATGCCGATGATAGGAATGTGGAGGCGGCGAGCTTCAGCCACGGCGATCTTTTCGTGAGCGAGGTCGGTCACGACGAGGAGGCCCGGGAGGTTCACCATTTCACGGATGCCACCGAACACGGAAAGGAGCTTTTCGCGTTCGCGGTTCTTGTCGAGGACTTCCTTCTTGGAGAGAGCCTGGAAAGTACCGTCAGCTTCCATAGCGTCGATCTTGTCAATCTTCTTGATGGACTTACGAACGGTCTGGAAGTTCGTGAGCATACCACCGAGCCAGCGGTTGGTCACGGAGAACTGATTGCAAGAAGCAGCAGCGTCGAGCACGCACTGACGAGCGGTCGGCTTGGTGCCAACGAAGAGCACGGTCTTGCCAGATTCAGAGATCTTGGCAGCGGCCTTGGCGGCTTCTTCAAGGAGTTCACGAGTCTTGGAGAGGTTGAGAACGTAGATGCCGTTCTTTTCAGCCAAGATGTAGGGTTTCATTTTCGGGTTCCAGCGCTGAGTCTGGTGACCAAAGTGGGAGCCTGCAGCAAGCAGATCTTCGACAGAAGGCAGATTTGCCATAATGTATTTTCCTTTTCGGTTGTTACTACCCGGACTGCAATTAAGCCGCGAAGCACAGAGCGGACCCAGGGGTCAGGACGGTGCCACCGAAGCGACTCTCGCAAGCCGGTGATTGGTTTTACCCGGGCGTAATTGCCCGAGCGCGCGTAAATGTAGAAAAATTCTAAATTTGTGTCCATGCCCGAAAAGAAGAAAGTCCTGATTATGGTTGCAAGCCCCAAAAAGGAGCGCAGCGGAACCCTGATTCCGACCAAGGCGTTCGTAGAAGGCCTGGAAGAAAGCGGCCTGTACGAGTCTGAATACCTTTTTATCGACAAGTTGAATATCAAGCCATGCCGCGGCTGCTTGAGCTGCTGGGGTCGTGAAGACGGCAGCTGCTTCATGAAGGACGACGACGTGCCCTGGGTGCGCGAAAAGCTCACGAATGCCGACATTGTGATTTGGAGTTTCCCGCTGTACCTGTTCGGCGTGCCGGGCCAGATGAAGTGCCTGATGGACCGCATCGTGGGCATGGTGCACCCCTACATGGGCCAGAAGCTCAAGGAAGGCGACACGGCCATGAATTCGCACCTGCACGGGCTGCAGTTCCAGAAAGAAGGCCAGAAGATCATCCTGCTTTCGAGCTGCGCCTGGATGGACTTGGACGTTGTGTACGAACCGATTGTGAAGCAGTTCGACATTATCTTGGGGCACGAGGGCTACACGCTCATTGCCTGCCCGCAGATGCGTGCGCTCGACCATCGCGGCGGCCCCCGCCGACTGAACATGCTGCGCGAAAAGTACCGCAAGGGCGGTGCGGAACTTGCCGCCACCGGCAAGCTTTCGAAAGAAGCGATCGACCTGATGCAGAAACCGATTTTTAGCGACGAGGCTTACGAGACCCTGGTCGTCGAATTCGTGACGCACATGTTCGACCGCGACGATAATTTCTAAATCAGATTCCTATGGGGTCTGCCCGAACCAATACGTCATATACAAACGGAAGCGCAATTCGCTGATGTCTGTCGACTTGTATTTATCGGTTTCCTTGAACATTCCCAGGAACTCGTAGCCGGCTCTTAAGCCGAATTCAAAGCCGTCATATTTCCAGCCAAAGGCAAACATCGCATCAAGCCAAAAATCGTTCGCATAGTCTATTTCATCATCTGAGTAGATTTCATCGTCGCCTAATTCGACTTTTTCTTCGACAAACGGGAACCGAAAACACGGGCCCACCGCCACGAAAAAATTGTCCGTCGCAAAATAGTCCCACAACACGGTAATTTCCCAAGCATTCGTCATGACAGAATCCTTAACCGTGCGGTGCTGGTATTCATATTCGCTAGAAAAACCGAAAGCACCATCGACACCTAGATCCACAAGCACCGACATTCTGCTTGCCACAGGGAACGCCATTCGGAAAGCAACACCAACCCCAGCCGACCAGTTGTCATCGTAAAGGTCAGCGTCTTCCCCGGTCATATAAGACGGTCCAAGGCCCAACATGATGCCCATGCTGAATTTTTGGAAAGCCCCGACACCAGCCAAGGCGGGAGTTGCGAGAAGCAAAGACAGAAGAATGATGACAATTCTATTTCGCATAGCTCTCCACCGGGATTTCAACGGCACGATCATTCACTCCGCCGGACAGAATAAGCGAATCGGGAAGCGGATTTACATTCAAGTACACGATTTTCTGAACGGGCACGTTCAAGAATTGCGCTATCTTAAAAGATTCCTTCGTTTCAAAATTGATGTCCATGGGTTCCACGACAATTGCCCCCGGTTCTACGGTCCAGTAATGTTCGGTATACGAAGTATCTACCAGAGTCACGGATTTCTGCTGAACAGTATTCGCATTATTTTTTTCGAGGACGGCACTTATATCTATAGAAAGTGCGGCACGATTTTTCTTGGCATCCGAAACAGAAAAGCTGATTTTTCCATTTTTGTCGGCATAAAGAATGTCTTTAATGACGATGGTCGTGTCATGCTTAACCCACTCGTCTCCAACATAATAGCCCGTCAGCGTAACCGTATTGATAGAGTCTTTCGACTTGTTCAGGTTCATTACGGACGGCACGTATGTATCTCCCTTCATGTAAGGAATATCATCCTGTAAATACGACATCAGGGATTTAGCCTCTCCCGTATTCTCGTTCTTGACTTGCAACGTAAGGAACGAGGCTTCCTTAAACCCATAGTAGGTATCAAAATAGGTACAGCCCGTATTAGGGTTACAGCCACTCAGTTCGGATTTTTTCAACAAAAAATTGCCCAGTACGATTCCGCAATTTTTCGACTTGGAATCAACGCGGCAACGCAATGCAAAGTGAATAGAGGAAAAGTCCGTAAGGAGCGCCTCATTTTCCTTTTCTTCCCAGATGATATAATGTTTATCACCGCTGTCCAGGCCACAGGCAGCAAGCAAAAAAGAAACAGCAAATAATAAGGCTAGCTTTTTCATCAAAATTAAATATAAACTATAATGCACAGAAAAGAAAAGTTATTTACAAAAAAAGGCCTCCGCAAAGCGGAGGTCTTGTGAGCCTCAAGCGATTCGTATCAACGAATCGTGGAGGCGAAAGTGAGGCGATATCATATTCCTGGATTTGCAACAGAGCCGAACGGTCTTGTAATAACAGAAAAACCCTGGCATAGCCAGGGTTTTTCGTAAAAGCAAATTCGCAGATTAGCGCTTGCTGAACTGGAAGTGCTTACGAGCCTTCTTGCGGCCGAACTTCTTACGTTCAACGGCACGAGAGTCGCGAGTCATGAGGCCTTCCTTCTTGAGGGCGGGCTTGACTTCGGCGTCGTTAGCAACCAGTGCGCGGGAGATGCCGAGACGGACAGCGCCCATCTGGCCAGCGATGCCACCGCCACGAGCGGTAACTTCGACGTCCCATTCTTCCGCGTTGCCGAGGATGGCGAACGGAAGGTTAGCAATCATGTTCTGCACTTCAGAATGGAAGTAATCCTTGAAATCACGACCATTGATAGTGCGCTTGCCGGAACCCGGCTTCAGGATCACAGCAGCGATGGCGTTCTTGCGACGGCCAGTGCCGCGGTAGATCTTCTTAGTTTTTGCGGTAGCGATAGAGGTATCCTCCGTTCTTAAAGTTCTACAACTTCAGGTTTCTGCGCAGCGTGCGGATGTTCGGCGCCGGCATAAATTTTGAGCTTCTTGATCATCTTGTGACCGAGAGCGCTGTGCGGGAGCATGCCCCAGATGGCAGCTTCGAGCGGTGCAGTCGGGTGCTTTGCCTGAAGGTCGGCAAAGTTGATCCAGCGTTCACCGGCAATGTGACCGGTGTGGTGGAAGTACTGCTTCTGCAGGTTCTTGTTGCCGGAAACAGCAACTTTTTCAGCGTTGATCACAACCACGAAATCGCCAGTGTCGACGTTCGGGGAGAAGATGGCCTTGTGCTTGCCCATCAGGAGCTTTGCAACTTCAGAGGCAACGCGACCCATAGGCTTTTCGGCGGCGTCCACAAGCTTCCACTTGCGTTCGACGTTCTTCGGGTTTACCGTAATGGTCTTCATGTAAATCCTTTTTGAGTTATTCCGGAGCAAAGTCGCCCCGTGAAATGCTGCGCTAAATTTAGAAGAAAAATTGCGGCTTTGCAAGGGTAAAAAAGTACGATTTTTCAAAAAATCCGCGCCATTTTAGGCATTTTCATTCTATCAATTGATAGAGTTGTATTAATTGTAATAATAAAAATCGCATTTTGAGAGCACAAGAAGCCTATGCTGACCTGCGTCAGCATGACGATGGACGACAGGTTCAGCATGACACGGTCCGCATTCAAGGCGTGAAAACGCAATAGGGCCGAGCATGCTTTTGGAAAGCCGTAAAAGGAGATCCCGCATCTCCGTGCGGGAAGACAATAAGGCGGTGAAACGCGATAGAGACGAGCGGTCTTCGTGAGCCACAAAGCCCCAAGCGTTAAGCTGGGGCGGTGGCGAGAGCGAGGCGATATCACATTTTCATGACAGCAACAGAGCCGAGCGGGCTCTTTATAGCCGAGCGGGCTCATAACAAACAAACTCCGAAGCGTCCGCTTCGGAGTCCGTTGTTTGGTGTATTGAGTACTCTAATTATCTCGTCACTCTTACAGACTGCATCTGGCCAGTGGTACGGCTGCGCAGGTAGTAGATGCCGGAGCTCTTCACAGCGCTGGAGTGCTGGAGGATTTCCTTGGCGGCATCGAAACCGTAGGCAGTGAGCACGCCCATGTGGACACCGTTCTGGTCGAACACATGGTAGTCCTGACGGCTGTTGTTGTCAAGCTGGATGCTCGGCTGCACGAACTGCGGTTCGTCACCAGCAGCAGAAATCTGGAACCAGTCGACGTCGATATAGCCCTTGGCAATTTCCATGGTGAGGATCTGTTCGCCCTTTTCAAGCGTAATCGAACCGGAAACTTCATCAAAAGAAGTCCAGGAAGTACCAGTGTATTTCAACGAATCAGATACGACCTTGTCGCCGACCTTGAATATCACAGCACCATCACCGTCTGCAGCAACAGCGGCCTTTACTTTAAACGTGCCAGCAGAAGCAGGGTTAATGGTATACTGGAAGTAGTTACCTGTGGGATTGCAACCGAGAACAAGACCACCGTTCTTTTCGCCAATGTTTACAGATGTACCCTTTCTATATTCCGTATTCCAGGTATCGCTGCAATCACCACTGACAGAGTAAGAGTTGTTGCCAGCGCCCTTGCCCGGAATGTCGAAGTCTTCGGCTTCAATCTTGCTCGACAAGTCAAACGCCTTACCCTTGAACGGAGTCTGCGGTTCCGGTTCAGGAGGTTCGCCACCACCCGCGAGACCGGTCGTGTTGACGCCCTTGTTGCTCTTCAGGTATTCCTTGAGCCAGGTCATGGCCGCACGGTCCTTGTTGTCCCTGATAATACCGGACGTACCGTCATTCCACGTTGCACCGTAGATATAGCCCCAAATGGTGATACCGGCAATATGTTCGTTCTCCATAAAGTAGGAGATCTGTTCGGAGTAGCACTTCTTCTGGACGTTATCATCGCTTGTGAAAATATCGTATTCAGAGATGAACATCGGCATCTGGGTCTTGTTCCAGATTTCTTCGATGGTGCTCTTGAGCGTGCTAAGGCTCAAACAGGAGCCGCCACCACCGGTACCGCCAGCGCCACCGCCCTGGCTCATCATGTCGTGGGCCTGCAAGCCGTAGGCATCCACCGGAGTACCAGCCTTTTTAAGCTTGTTAATCAGGTCAATACCTTCGTTCTTTTGCCACTGAACCGTGTTATAGTCGTTATAGATAAGGATTGCTTCCGGCCAACGTTCGCGAGCCATCTTGAACGCCGTTTGCACGAATTCGTAGTTACCGTTGTCACCACCGAGGGCTTCAATAATATTGTTATTGCCTTGACGGCCATAATTGGAATGGTACTTACCATCCGATGTCTTGATGGCTTCGTTCACCACGTCGATCATTTCGAGGTCCGGATAATGCTTCTTGACAGCATCCATCCAGTTCGTGATGGCCGTCTTGGTATCGGCCGCGCTAAGACCGTTCAACCAGTTGGGGTACTGGGAACCCCACACCAGGGCGTGGAACTTGAAGTGACCACCATTGTTCTTAGCCCAGTTATAGGCAGCATCGCAACCACTCCAGTTGTAGCTGCCACGGGAGCCTTCGATAGAGGCCCACTTACATTCGTTTTCGGCCGTAATCTGGTTCCACAATTGCGTAAAGTCGCTGCGGACCTGGCCACGAGTTGTAATGTTACCGACGAACTTCGCTGCACCATCGGCCAAGCCGGGTCCCGCGAAGGAGAAAGTTGTTGCTGCAAGAGCAACAGCAGCAACTTTCGTTGCTGTAGAGATTATCTTTTTCATATCCACACATCCTTTTTGATGGTTTTTCATCCCAAAAACCATTATTAATATATCCCCTAAAAAGGGCGTTTTTTCACGGAAAAAGGGGATTGTCATGGACAATATGTCCATAAAAGCGTAAACAAAAGGAAACAAGTCCCGGAACATTCGCCCCGGGACCCGTTGTTTGGTGTATTGAGTTTTGAAATTTACCTAGAAATTCTCACAGACTGCATTTTTCCGGTCCAGCGGTTACGCAGGTAGTAGATACCGGAAGCCTTGATGTCGCCCGTGTTCTGGAGAATTTCGGCAGCGCCTTCGAAACCGTAGGCCGAGAGCACGCCCAAGTTCACGCCGTGCGCATCGAACACGAAGTAGTCCTGCAGGCCGTTTTCATCGATCTGGATGCTCGGCTGGACAAACATCGGATCATCTTCAATTTCAATCGGTTCGGGGTCGGTAGCATCTTTACCCTTCACGAAGGTGAAATAGTCGATGTCGAACCAGGAGCCAGTCACCGTCATGCGGAGGATATGCGTGCCGGCCGTGAGGGACACGTTAGCCTTGACCTTGTTGTAGTCGTCGTAGTTTTCTTCGCCGGACTTTGCTGCAGGAACAGTAATCACGTTGGTGAGTTCCTTGCCGTCGAGAGAAAGCTGGAAGCTGGAAGTCGAACCTGCGGCAGCCACGGCTGCGAACATGGTGTAGTCGCCCGCTTCTTTTACGTTCACGGTGTATTCGAGCCAATCGCCTTCGCTGTTGTAGCCCACGATGACGCCGGTCGCCTTCTTGTAGAGGTCGACACCTGTCGTGTCCTTGCGGTAATCCTTCACGTCGCCGTGATTTTCGATATCGCTTTCGCTGTAAGAAACGTTACTCACGCCATTGGTTTCGCCGACACCGGAAATATCAAAGTCTTCGGCTTCGATTTTGCCCGGGATGTCGAATGCAGAGCCCTTGAACAACTTGCGCGGCACAGGTTCGACCGGAGTGAGCACACCCGTCTTGAGGCCAGTCGTGTTCACGCCCTTGTTGCTCTTGAGGTACTCCCTCATCCACTTCAAAGCGGCGCGGTCCTGGCCATTCTTGACAATGCCGGAGCAGCCACTCGCAGTGCCGTTACAGTCGAGCCAAGTGCGACCATAAATGTAGCCCCAAATGGTAATGCCGGCAATGTGTTCGTTTTCCATGAAGTGAGAAATCTGTTCGGAGTAGCACTGCTTCTGGATATTGTCATCGGTTGTCGCGATGTCGTATTCGCTGATGAACATCGGGGTCTGGGTCTTGTCCCAAATTTCCTTGGTAATGCTCTTGAGCGTATTGATGTTCAAGCAAACGCCGCCGCCACCGGTACCGCCCTGGCCACCGCCCTGGCTCATCATGTCGTGGGCCTGCAAGCCGTAGGCGTCAACCGGAGCACCGTTTTTCTTGATGGTCTGGATAAGCTGAATGCCCTGATCCTTGTTCCACTGGACGGTGTTGTAGTCATTATAAATGAGGATAGCCTTCGGCCAACGTTCGCGCGCCATTTTGAAGGCCGTCGTTACGAACTGGTAATTGCCACCATTATCGCCACCGAGTGCCGGAATGATGTTGTTGTTCTTGCCATAAGGAGAATGATAGCTGTTGTTGCCCGTGCGGATAGCTTCGTTCACCACGTCGATCATTTCGAGATCGGGGTAATGTTCCTTGACCGCATCGAACCAAGCGGTAATCGCCTTCTTCGTTTCGTCTGTGCTAAGGCCATTGAGCCAGTTCGGATACTGGGAGCCCCACACCAAAGCGTGGAACTTGAAGTGACCCCCGTTCTGCTTTGCCCAGTTATAGGCAGCATCGCAGGCACCCCAGTTGTAACGGCCACGAGTACCTTCGACGGAACCCCACTTACAGCCGTTTTCGGCCGTAGCCTGGTTCCAGAGCGCAGTAAAGTCTGAGCCGACACTATTACTCTGGGTAATGTTACCAATGAACTTGGCTGCGCCATCGGCAAGGCCGGGGCCAGCGAACGACGGAACGGCACAAGAAAGTGCGACCGCCAAAGCAGAGAAAGAAAGTTTCTGTTTCATGAAACCACATCCTTTTTTAAAGTTACACCATGCTCCTATAAAATTATCTCGGCAAAGGCGGAATCGCTCACGGTCTTCAAGGATTTCCATTGATAAAATATCCATAATAATGTAAAGAGCAAGAAACGAGCCCCGCAGCATTCGCCGCGAGGCCCGTTGTTCGGTTTATCTTTTCAAGAGAGAAATTAAGAGTGAAATAGAGCCGAGCGGCCTTATTTCGTTATTTTCACGGACTGCATTTGGCCGGTGGTACGGCTACGCAAGTAGTACACGCCAGAAGTCTTGACGGCGCCGGAATTCTGGAGAATTTCCTTGGCGGCATCGAAACCATAGGCCGAAAGCACGCCCATGCGCACGCCCTGCATGTCGAACACATAGTAGTCCTGCAAGGTATTGTTGTCGAGCTGGATGCTCGGCTGCACAAACTGCGGATCGGCATTGGCGCCCTTCAGGAATTCAATGTAGTCGATATCGAAATACTGCGTGGTCACATCCAGGCGGAGAATATGCTTGCCGGCCGGAAGGGTCACATTAGCCTTTGCAGTGGTATAGTCGTCAAAGCTTGTGCCGGAAACCGAGAGTTCACCCACGGACTTGCCGTCGACAGAGAGGGTGAAGGCGGCAGAACCATTGGCAGCGACAGAAGCGATTGCGGTATATTCGCCCGCTTCGTCAATATTGACTGTATATTCGTACCAGTCGCCATTGGTATTGTAGCCCACAATGTTGCCCGTTGCCTTCTTGTAGATGTCGACATCAGGTGCGTCGGTCTTACGGTAGTCGGAATCGCCGTGGTTTTCGGGATCGCCATCGTTGTAAGACACATTGCTTACGCCGTCGGTTTCGCCGACACCGGTAACATCGAAGTCTTCGGCTTCAATCTTGCCCGGAATAGCAAGATCCTTGAACGCCTTGCGCGGTACCGGTTCAGGCGGGGTGTAAGGTTCTGCATTGTTAAGGCCCGTTTCATTCTTGCCGTCGGCAAGGTGGTTCTTGAAGTAGTCCTTGAGCCAGGTCATGGCCGGACGGTCAGAACCATTCTTGATAATGCCGGAGTTTCCGTTCGTGGTCCAAGTAGCGCCATAGACATAGCCCCAAAGGGTAATGCCTGCGACCTGCTTGGATTCCCAGAAGGCCGGAATCTGTTCGGAATAGCGCTGCTTTTGCTGACTGTCGTTGTCGGTACCGATATCGTATTCGGTAATGTACAAGGGCATCGGTTCGCCCTTCGCATTCTTGACACTCGTCTGAATTTTGTTCAAGGCGCTCTTGAAGTCATTTACGTTCATGTCGGTCAGGTCATGCGCCTGCTGGCCGTATGCATCGACCGGGGCACCCTGCTTCACGAGCTTGTTCACGAGGTCGATACCTTCGTTGATCTGCCAGCGGAACGTGTTATAGTCGTTATAGATAAGGACTGCCTTCGGCCAGCGTTCGCGCGCCATCTTGAACGCCGTGGCCACGAATTCGTAGTTGCCGTTGTCGCCGCCGAGAGCCGGGATAATGTTGTTGTTCTTGCCGTAGCCGGAATGGTAGCCGCCGCCCGATTTAATGGCTTCGTTCACCACGTCGATCATTTCGAGGTCGGGATAATGTTCGGCCACCGCGTCGAACCAGGCGGTAATCGCCTTCTTGGTTTCTTCGGTGCTCAGGCCGTTGAGCCAGTTGGGGTACTGGGAGCCCCACACCAGGGCGTGGAACTTGAAATGTCCGTTATTCTTTTTTGCCCAGTTGTAACAGGCATCGCAACCGGACCAATTGTAACGGCCGCGGGTTCCTTCGATAGAGGCCCACTTACATTCGTTTTCGGCGGTAATCTGGTTCCAGTAGGTACCAAAATCGCTTTGAACTTGGCCGCGGGTAGTAATGTTACCCAGGAATTTGGCACCACCTTCTGCAAGCGGAGCCGCCTGAGCCATGGTTGCAAACGAAGCAGCCAAGGCAATCGTAGAGAGAATAGTCTTCTTCATGAACCAACATCCTTTTTAAGGTGTAACAGCCAATGATAAATCTACCGCGAAAAAGGCCCAAAAGCCCCCCCTTGGGCAAACAGTTCCATTGACAAAACATCCAAGGGCAGGTAAACATTGAAAAACAAAGTCGTTTTAAAACGCTTTTTACACGGAAATGTGTAAGATTTATTCGTGGTTTCGCAAACTTTACGTAAAATATATTGCATTTCAGCAATAAATGTGTAAATTTATTATGGAGTGAAAACAAAAGGGTATCATAAAAAAGGAGTATTTATGCGTAACCCCAAATTCGCAAGTATCGCTAGCCTGGCACTGTTCGGCTTGTTCAGCAGTCAGGCTTTTGCCTGGAGCATTGACGGCGTGGTCAAATCCAAGGTTTCCGGCCGTTTGCTCGGCGGTGTAAAAATCAACACATTCAACTTCGGCGGCTATGAAACCACTAGCGCCGAAGATGGCACATTCCGCCTCAGCAGCGATGACAACACGGGCATTGTCGCCAACGCCTACACCGCAAATGTCGCCCTCCACATGGAAGGCAACATGCTCACCATTTATAACGCTGACGCACGTTCTCTCAGCGTGTCCGTGATCAACTCCCTTGGCAAGGTTCTCAAGAAGAACAACATCGAAAACGTCCAGGGTATCGTCTCCCTCGACTTGGGCAAGCTTGCGAAAGGCGCGAAGTTTATCCGCGTCAGCGCAGACAACCGTAACAGCACCTTCATGCTGACCGACAAGGGTGCAGTCAAGGCTCTCAAGAAAGAAGGCGACCTGCTGCCGATGCTCCAGTTCGCGCTGGATGGTTATGCCAACTTTGTCTACCAAATGCAGAGCGAAACCGAGACCGGCGTGACCATCGAAATGGTAAGGCCCTCTGCCGACGCTTCTTCCAGCTCTGAAGCTATTGAACCGCCGAAATCTTCTAGCTCTCAACAGGTTGAACCGCCGAAGTCTTCCAGCAGCAACGCTGGCAGCGATGAACCTGTCGTAGTCGATTGCTCCGGCAAGACTGCAAAGGTCGGAGACAAGCAAAACATGTCCGTGACCGTCGACGGCAAGCAGCGCACCTTTATTATGCACATCCCGAGCGCCTACACGGGTGACAAGCCCGTACCGCTCGTTATCGACTACCACCCGATTGGCGGTTCCGGCAATGGCGAATTCGGAAGTTCTCCGTACAAGGCCAAGACTGACCCCGAAGGCGTAATCACGCTTTACCCGGACGGCACCAGCAAACCGGGTGGAATGGGTAACGGCTGGAACGTCGGCCCATGCTGCTCCAACGATGACGACGTCAAGTTCTCTTACGCAATGATTGACAAGCTCAAAGAAATCGCCTGTATCGACCCGCAGCGTATTTACGCAACCGGTTTCTCGATGGGTGGCGGCATGAGCAACCACGTGGCTTGCATGATGTCCGACGTCTTTGCAGCAGTCGCTCCGGCAGCTATGGACTTGAACAAGACCAACAGTGCACAGTGCAAGATGTCTCGTCCGATCTCTGTCATCAACTTCCGCGGTACGAATGACCCGGTCTGCAAATATCAGGGCGGCGATAGCGGATTCAACGACGGCCTGAACTTCCTCGGCGCCGAAGGCACCTTCAGGTTCTGGGCCGAAAAGAACGGCTGTACCGGGGCTCCGACCAAAAATTCCAACGGTTGCGATGAATACTCCAACTGCCAGGATGGCACGAAGGTCGTGCTCTGCACCAAGCAGGGCGGTGGTCACGACTACGGTGACGCAAGCATCGGCTGGCCGTTCCTGAAGCAGTTCACGCTCCCGGCAAGCTTCGTGAAGTAAGTTCTCTCTCACAAACGAATCTTAGTACTCCTAAGAATACCTCCTAAAAACCAACCAAAGAATCTCTCGCGCAAGCGGGAGATTCTTTTTATATAAACAGCCGAAGAAACCCCTCGCTTGCGCGGGGGGTTCCTTTGGTTGCATGGAGTCATGAAGTGTGCGTTGGCACGCAACGGCGGTTAGCGCACTTGGATGCGCTGGGTGCGGCCGGCGGCGGTGCGGACGAGGTAGACACCGCTGGCGTAGCCGGCTTGCTTGAGCGAAGCGGCGAGCGATTCTGTAGCGGTGGCGCCGAAGTCGGCACGGCCGAGGAACTTGCCTGTCGCGCTGAAGACGTCATAGGTTACGCTTGTTCGCTGGAGGGCGGGAGCGGTCGCAAAGCGCGTCGTGGTTTGCGACGGGTCCACGAATTCGAACCAGTCGAGGTTCACGTAGTTACCCACAATTTCGAGCTTGAGCACGTGTTCGCCTTCGGTAAGGTTCACTTTGCCTGCTTCGTATGTCGAATAGGTTTCCCAGTCGGCACCTTGCGGCACGATGATGTTATCTGTAACCGCATTACCGTCGACATAGAGTTTGAAGCCTACATTTTCAGACGATGTGGCGTAGCTTGCGTTAAGATTGTATTCGCCCGACTTGGCGACCTTCACCGTGTATTCGAGCCATTCGCCTTCTTGCGTGTAACCGATGGCGTAGCCATTGCCTGCTTTAACGATATCGACGGCGTCATCGCGGTACTCACCGCCCTTGTTGTCGTCGTCCTTGTCAGAGTAGGCCTTGCCCGAACCGCCCACATCGTAATTTTCGACTTCGATCTTGCCCGGGATTGCGGCGGCGACATCCTTATAAGGCGCCTGAGGAATGATCGGTGTAATGTACACGCGGTAGCCGTACTTGGTATTCGTGATATTCACCGGCACCGTAATCTTGCCGTCGCTCACGTCGTATTCCTTGTCGGACACCAAGTTCGTCGAGGGTACGGCCTTGTCTTTGTTTTCCCAAACCACGTATTCCACGGTCACATTCACCTTGTTGCCGAATGCAGAAGGAATGCCCGAAATGTTCACATTGATATCGCCCTTGGTGTTACCGCCGAGCACAATGCTTGCAAAGCCTTTCTTCTTGTCGAGAGCAGCAAAGCCGTCGACTCCATCGCTCTTGTCGTTAGGAGGCACAACCTTTGCCATATAGCCGCTCATGTCGCCATACCACTTGTACAGCCACCAGCCGCCACCGCGTTCGTTATCCTTGGTGAGCAGGCTACCCAAGCGACCCGGAAGCGGTACGAACCACCAAGAAATCATGGCGCTTTCGACACCGTGACGTTCGAATTTAGCGATAAAGGGAATAGACAGGCCCGGGCAACCTTCTTCGCTGTGTTCGGTCGAAGAATATTCGTTGATGCTCAGCGGGCGCGGCTTGACATTGTATTTCTTTTCGAGGTTACGGTAAGTTTCGACAGAACCCACGAAGCCACCGCTACCCCACTGGTGCCAGCTGACCACGTCGGGCATGCAGTTGTTCTGCGAACAGTACTTCACGAATTCTTCCATCTTGGAACCATGATAGAAGGAGTACGACGGGCCAATGATTTTGGCACCGGGGTCCATCTGGCGGATCAAATCGTAAGTCTGTTTCCAGAGACCGGAATTGAAGTCAATGCTCGATTTCCAGGTATCGTTCGGTTCGTTCCAGATTTCGTAACCGTCAAAGTTCTTGTTGCTCGATTTAAGTTTGTCGTTGATGACCGACTTGACTTCGTTTTTCCAGTGATCCATGTTCTGGAACTTGTACGGCCAGCCGGGCAATACGTCGGCCAGGCGGATCTGGATTTTGGCACCGATGCTTTCGACACGAGGTGCCACGAGGAACGCGCCACCGATGCCCTGCTGGCGACCGCTACCGCTGCGCGCCGGCGAAAGGAAAACGTTCGGCTTCAGGGGCGCAACGTCCTTCTCGATATTGCTCGGAAGCGTCTCGGTCAAGCCATAAAGCGAACCAGTCGCCACATGGGTCACCGGCTTGATGCTGTCGCCCAAGCTTACATTCAGGTTTACCGCGGCACAAATGCACGACGGCAAAATAAACGGGAGGAGTACTCGAAACTTCATAATGACCATCCTTTTCAACCAATTTAAAGATATCCAAAAAAAGCACAAATTGCGTATTCCTTCAAAAAACACTTTTGCAAAAATTTCAATCACCAAAAATTCACAAAAAGACCCGAAAAAGTCAGATTTCTTGCCGAGTGGAGGCAACTGGCATTAGCCAGTTGTCGGAACGAAGGACGAACAATGACTAACTAATCCTTTTGGAGCTCTCATAAGTCATTGTTCGTGTTCATGAGAAACGTCCCGGAATTTCTTCCGGGACGTTCATTGCATGGGGTGTGGAGGTTCGGGGTCCCGGATCAAGTCCAGGATGACAATTACTTTACGTTAATGCGGTAAGCCGTACCCGTCTTAGTTTTCACCAAGTAAGTACCCGAGCGCTTGACCGCGGCCGTTGTCTTGGCCTGCAAATCTTCGATACCAACTGTGCTAAATTTAGCAACAATTCTGCCCTGCATGTCAAACACGCTATAGTCGCGAACGGCATTATTTGCCATTTTTACGCCACTCGGCAGAATCGGGGTCCGACCTTCGGTTTCCTCATTGGCATCTTCGGTAATATCCTTGTCCGGCTGGTTTTCGTAAATCTTCTTGATTTCAGTTTCGCCGTACTTAGCCGGGGCGATTTCCTTGTTCCAGCCGAAGTTGCGGAATCCGAGCAGCGAGTATTCGGTCGGGTCGTTCAACTTTTTGCGGATCGGAGCCAGGCGGAAGGTGTGAGAATATTCGCGGTTAGCCTTGAGCAGGTACGCATCGAGCGGCTGGGCACCCCAGGAATTGATACCGCCAACGCCCATCTGGTGCAAGTCTACGCGGAGCGTAATGTCCTTGTCGCGCTTGAGTTCCCACGGGAGCTTTACGTTGGAAAGCTGTTCCGGAGTGTAATGCTGGGCGCTGAATTCCATGCGCGGGTTACCCACAATCATCAGGCCCTTGCCGTCGTTGTTGGTGAGCGTTGCCCACTTGACGTCGGTGCGCTGGCCGGTTTCGCCGATTTCCATGTACTTGATTGTCATAGAATCGGCAAGCGTCGAATAGAGGCCCATGAAGCTTCCGCGGTTACGACCCATGTAGTTTTCGTCGGGGCCGCGACCAAACCAGCGGACCTTTTCGTAGCCACCCGGCACGGTAAAGATTGTACCCACGTTCGGCAAGTAGCTCTTGGAACCATCGGGGTTGAGCGTGTAGCTGACCACGATATCGCCGCTACCGTACACGTAGTAAGTCATCTTCATCTTGGTGCTGCCCACGTCGGGGAACGTGAAGTTGAAGGTCACCTGGGTTTCTTGCTGAGAAACTTCCTTGACTTCGGAGGTCACGTTGCGCTTCAGGCTTGCCTTACGCCATTCGCCATGACCCTTTTCCATATTGAAGCCCTTGTCGTTGTCAATCGGGGCACGCCAGAAGTTCGGAATACCGCCGTTCTTGATAATGGTATCGTTACCGAGAACATAGCTTGCAAGCGTACCGTTCTTTTCGTCGAAGCGAATCTTGAAATCAGTGCCTTCGATTTCGAGGCCGTTCGCCTTGTTCACCTTGTAAGTCGGCAAGGTGCTGATATCGATTTCAGTAGACCAGAGCTGGCCCAAATCAATGCCGAACTGTTCGTGGGCAATGCTATAGCCGGCCTTAGCCCAGAGTTCATCGTTCTTGAGGCGGAAATCGAGATCCAAGAAGTACTCGGCACCAACTGTAGTTTCGATTTTCGGCATGTCAATCGTGATTTCTTTCTTCTGGTTCGGACCGATATTCATCTGGGTGCCGTTCAGCTTGCCTTCTTTAATGACCTTGCCGTTTTCCTTGATAGACCAGTAGCCATCGAGGAAATCTCCCAGGTTCTTGTAGAGGTAGCGGCTTTCAATCTGAATCTTGCCCTTGGCGGCGTCAACGTTCTTGACGCGGACCTGAGCGTACTGATACTTGACTTCCCAAATTTCGGGCTGCAAGGCGCGATCGGGGAATACGAGGCCGTTCGCGCAGAAGTTGTCGTCGTTCTGCCAGTCACCCCACATGCCGCCGAATTCAAAATACGGCGTACCCTTATGGCGAAGGCCCTGGTCAATGAAGTCCCAAATAAAGCCACCGAAGCTGCGCGGGTTGCCATAGAAGGCATCCATATATTCTTGCAGGTCGCCCACGGAGTTACCCATGGCGTGTTCGTATTCGCAAAGCATAATCGGCTTGTTGGCATCGTTATAGCTACGCACGGCGTCGGGGCCAAAGTACATCCAGCTGTTCACATCGGCGTTATTCCAGTCGCCTTCGTAATGCACAAAGCGGGTGGAGTCAATCTGGTGGGCGCGTTCGCGTTCCGAGGCGAACACGTTACCATTACCGGCTTCGTTACCCAAAGACCACAAGATAATGCAGGGGTGGTTCTTGTCGCGCTGCACCATGGAATTCATACGGTCCACAGCGGGGGCGCGCCAGTCGTCGCTGTTCTTGGGCAAGCTGTTGTTTGCACCATGGCTTTCGACGTTTGCTTCGTCAATCACGTAAATGCCGTACTTGTCGCAAAGATCGTACATGTAGGGGTTATTCGGATAGTGCGACATACGCAGCGCGTTAATATTGAAACGCTTCATGAGAATCACGTCTTTTTCCATGCGGTCGTAAGTCACGGCACGGCCATTATCCGGGTCGAGTTCATGGCGGTCAACACCATGGAATTTTACCGGCATGCCGTTCACATACAGGCGCGGAGCACCGTTATCCTTCTTGATTTCAATCTTGCGGAAACCGATCTTGTTGCTTTCGACCTGCACGATGTTGCCCTTGCCATCCTTGAGGGCGAGCACCGCCGTATACAGGTTCGGAGTTTCTGCAGACCAGCGGTCCGGCTTTGTAATCGGGAGTTCAAAGTGCACGCTCTTTTCACCCTTCGAACCAACGCCAGAAACCTTCTGTGCCGACGGGGAAATCACTTCGGTACCCTTGTCGTTGTACAGGGAAAGCTCCACAGTGAATTCGCTGGAAGCCGAACCCGTAGAATTGTAAATCCAGGCTGTCGTCTTCAGCAAGCCATCGGTATAGTTGTTCGTGAGCGTCGCATCGATCTGGAAATCCTGAATATGCACTTCAGGGACTGCATACAGGTACACATCGCGGAAAATACCGGCGAGACGAATGAAGTCCTGGTCTTCGAGCCAAGAACCATCGCACCAGCGGAACACCTGAACAGAGACGTTGTTTTCGCCTTTGCGCAAGTACTTGTTGATATCGAATTCATGGTCCGTAAAGGTGTCTTCGGCGTAGCCTACGTAGTTGCCGTTCACCCAAACGTAGTAGGCGGATTCCACACCTTCAAAGTGCAGGCGAATGCGTTTGCCGCTCCACTTTTCGGGAATGGTGAAGTTACGGCGGTAATGGCCCACCGGGTTAAAGTTGGTAGGGGCTGCAGGTGCAGACACGTTATGGGTCTGCGCCCACGGGTAAACCACGTTGGTGTAAATCGGGTGGTCATAGCCAAACAGCTGCCAAGACGACGGCACCGGAATTTCGTTCCAGCCGGACACATCGTAGTTGTCTTTGTAGAAATCGTTATTGCGCTGGGCGGGCTTTTCAACATGGAAAAATTTCCACTTACCCGAAAGTGTCTGGTACCACTCAGACCCATGGCGATCACCCTTCACGGCCTCTTCGACCGTAGAATACGGCATAGACGTGACGTGCGGCGTAAGCGCATTCACCGCAAACACACGCGGTTTGCCGTTCCATTCATCGTTGGGTTGAGCATTTGCAGTGGATGCCAACGCTGCGCAAAGGGCTGCACACGTTACAGCAGACGAAACCAAGAAGTTTTTCATAAGAAACCTCACTTTAAAATCCACACCAATAAAAAAAATACCTTTTCGTGAAAAAAAAGAACTCACTTTTAGAGAGTTCTCATTGACAAGTTGTCAACGCTTTGAAGCGTGATAAAAAAAGGAGATCTCCCCGTTCCGAGGATTGTGGGCACATAAGCAATAAATTGCAAGTGCCCACTAACCGGTCTAAGGCCGGGATGACATGCTTACGTACTTGCGCTCAGTGGTTGCAATAAGTTACTTCACTTGTACGCGGAGGGTCTTGTTCAGGCCCACGGCACGCAAGATGTACATACCGCTTGCGAACCCAGCATTCTTAAGGGTTGCAGCCATGTTCGCACCGGATTCTACGCGGCCGAGGAACTTGCCGGTGGCGCCGAACACGTTGTAAGACGCTGTCTGCGGGGCAAGCTTTACGTTCTTCGCAATAGAAGTCGTGGTGTCGTTCGGATCGGTAAACTGAATCCAGTCCACGTTCAAGTAACCGCCGGTAATCAAGAGCTTGAGCACATGTTCGCCCTTCTTGAGATCCACGGAACCCACGTCTATCACCTTGTACGTAGTCCATACGCTGTCAACCTTCGGGAACACCACCGATTCGGTGATTTCCTTGTCGTCAATGAACAGCTGCATTGCAGATGTTTCGAAGGCGGTCGCCACGTTCACGGTAATGTCGTACTTGGCGTCGGCCGTAACATTGATGGTGTACTCTACCCATTCGCCATCGTTCGTGTAACCGATAGCATAGCCCGCACAGGCGGCGTCGCCGCACTTGGAATCACTAATGTCTACGACGTCAACTTCGTCTTCGCGGTAGGCCTTGCCCTGGTTTTCGCGGTCGTTGTCGTAGAAGGCCTTATTGTGGCCACCCACGTCGTAGTTTTCGGCTTCGATCTTGCCCGGAATCTTTGCAGCCACTTCCTTGTAAGGAGTCTGCGGCACAGCGGTCTTTTCGCTTTCCATGTACCAGTAGTCAAAATCGAACCCGCCCTGCTTTACCACGAAGAACAAATCATCGACGCCTGCGGCATCAGTCAAGTCGAACGAGTTTTCTTGCCAAGCAGAACTAGACGGAATATTCATTGTAGCAAGGAGCGCACCGTTTTCGGAACCGGCATGGAGTTCGATCTTACCGCCGTTGCCTCTAGTGCAAACGATAATGCGGTCGGCACCGTCGCCCATGTCCACAGAGCGTACCTTGGTATAGAAGCTGTTACCCATATTGGTCAGGTAAACCGCACCGTTTTGAGCCTTCACATGTTCGATGATGGTGTAACCACCCGACGTATTGACAGTCATGCCGCCAACCCAAGACTTGGTTTCGGCTTCCACGCGCACGAACGGGTCAAGGTTCTTGATGGGCTTTACGACGCCATTGTTGGTAGCGCGGATAGTGGGAATGGTACCGTCGGCATTCCAGGTGAATTCTTCAATTGCGGTAGAACGGCTGTAGCCGCCACCCTTCACGTTCTTCTGGTTGTGATAGAAGAAGAAGCTGCGGCCCTTAAAGTCGACAATGCCGGAGTGGACGGTGAACGCGGCACCCGGTTCGCTTTTCGGCATAATGACGCCCTTGTAAGTCCAGGGGCCCGTCGGGGAATCACTCCAGGAATAGTCAATAGATTCGGGAATGCCGCCGGCGGCGTAAATCATGTAATATTTTTTGCCGCGCTTGTGAATCCATGGGCCTTCGGTATACTTGCCGTTAAAGGTGCTCATGTCGGAGACCTTGATGTCGCTTGCGCATTCAATCATGTTCTCCTTGAGGGGGCAGTAATAAAGCTTGGGGTTACCCCAGTAAAGCCATGCCTGGCCATCGTCGTCAATAAATACGGTGGGGTCGATGTAGTCCCAGTTGGGGCCCGCCAAATGTTTGCCGTTCAGGGCATCCTTGAAGGGGCCTTCCTTCTTGTCGGACACACCCACGTTAATGGCGCGGCCGCCGCGGGTGGATTCCACGGTCACGTAATAATAGTACTTGTCATTGCGGCGAATGCATTGAGAAGCCCAGTCGCCGTTTTTCTTGGCAGAACCGTTGAAGTCACCCGCTTCCAGAATGAGGGTGTTCATGTCGGTCCAGTTCACCATATCCGTGGTGCACGATACGCGCCAGCCGTGCATCGTAAAAAAGCTACCACCCTCGTCGTTGCCGGAATAGGTGCAAAGCGTATCGCCGAACACGACAGGCGCCGGGTCCGGAGAATAATAGGTCTGGATAAGCGGGTTTTCGGCCATGGCCTGCGTGCAGAGCCCGAAACCAACCAAGGCGACAGCCGCCTTAATGTTCTTCACAAACATCATAATTCATCCCTTTACGCCCCCACTGGAGCGATTTTCTTTACTCACCCCTCTAAAATTAGCCCCAAAAAAGGCCAAAATTCCACGCGAAAGGGCAATTCGCGTGGACAAGTTATCAATATGCCTTGATTTTGAGCGTTTTTTGCAGGTTACCGCTCTTGACAACCGCAATGTAGGTCCCTTGCAGCAGGCGGCCATTCTTGCCGAATTCCACCAGAGAATTACCGCTACCCTGCCGTTTTGCCACCAAATTGCCATTTGCCGAGTACAGGCGGGCCTCAAAGTCGCCGTCGGCACTTACCATCAGGGCCACCGAGGCGCGGGCCATAGACACCTGGCGAACCGAGAGTGCGCTCGCCACACGCACCGCCGTCGGAATCGCTGTCGGGTCGCTTTCGAAGCTGTACCAGTCTACGTTCATCAGGTACGTGTCGCTTCCGTTATAAGTGAACTTGAGTTTCTGTTCGCCCTTGGGCAAATCAATCGTGGTCGCAGATTCGTACCAGTCGTTCCAGCCCTCGGTCTTTGCGGGGTCCACCGTCAGCGTCGCAAGCGCCTTGCCCGTAGAATCGGACACCGTAATGGTCGACTTTTCTTCGGCACCAGAGGCTACGCGGGCGGTAAGCTTGTAAGCGCCTGCAGCCGGAACCTTCACCAGATATTCGCTGTAGTCGCCATCGTTGATCCAGCCGAGGTTCGGTTCGCCATCTTCGTCGGGTTCAATCTGCACGCCGTCCATGGCGACATAGCTTTCGGCCTGGATCTTGCCCGGAATCGTCACCGCTTCGAACGGCTGATTCGTGAGTTTGAGGTTGCCGTCGAATTCGTAAACCTTGCCCGGCACCGTCGTCGTGGTGAACTTGTTAGAACCATTCACAATGTTCAGCGTCTGGCCCACATCGGACTTGATGGCCACATAAGTGAGCTTGCCACCCTTCCAGGCCATGGAATCGATTTCGAAACCGCCGCGGGCGCGAATTCCCTTGATGCTACCGTCTTTCCACTGCGAAGGCAATGCCGGCAACAGGTTGATTCTGCCGTTATGGCTCTGCATGAGCATTTCGTTCACGCCCGAGACCGCACCGAAGTTACCGTCAATCTGGAACGGCGGGTGGGAATCGAACAAATTATTGTAAGTCTTGTTCGGCGTCAGCAGCATGCGAATCATGGTGTAAGCGTGATCGCCGTCGTGCATGCGGGCCCAGAAATTGATCTTCCAAGCAAGCGACCAGCCGGTCGCATCGTCGCCGCGCTGCTTGAGCGTAACGCCTGCACCCTTGATCAGGTCAGGGGTCTCTTCGGGCGTAATCTGTGCGCTCGGGAAAAGGCCGTACAGGTGCGAAATATGGCGGTTCTTGTTGTTCGGGTCATCCCAATCCTGCAGCCATTCCGTAATCTGGCCGTACTTACCCGTCTTTGTAGGCGGCAAGCGCTTTACCACCGCTTCCATCTTGGCGCGAACATCCTCGTCGACACCCAGAATCTTGGAAGCCTCGATGGTGTAATTCAGCACGTCGCGAATAATCTGGTTATCCATGGTCGGGCCAAAGCACACATTGTAGCCGCCGTGATCGTTTTCCGGCGAATCGCTCGGCGCCGTGACCAAGTACTTGTTGCCGGTTTCGGGCTCTTCGATAAGGCTATTCACAAAGAAGAGCGCCGCCCCCTTCATGGTCGAATAAACGTCTTGCAAGTAGGCCTTGTCGGTCGGGTTGAACAGGTAATGTTCCCACAAGTGCGTACTGAGCCAGCCTGCGCCCGTAGGCCACAAGCCCCATGCACCGTCAATAGGTGCAGTACGGTTCCAAAGGTCGGTATTGTGGTGTTCCACCCAGCCTTCGTCTACGCCCCAGTGCACCTTGGCCGTCTTTTCGCCCTGCGGCACCATGCTCTTGATTTTATCGATGAGCGGCCACACGCATTCGCCGAGGTTCGCCGTTTCGACCGGCCAGTAGTTCATTTCGAGGTTAATGTTCGTGGTGTACTTGCTGCCCCAAACCGGGTTCGTATCCTTGTTCCAAATGCCCTGCAAGTTAGCCGGCTGGCCACCCTTGCGCGAGCTAGAAATCAGCAAGTAACGGCCGAATTGGTAATGCAGTTCCACCAAAGAGGGGTCATTCGTGGAATTGAAATTCTTGACGCGAGTGCTGGTAATGTCGCCTGCGCTCTTGTCGGGTTCGCCCAAGTTCAAAGAGACGCGATTGAAAATCGTCTGGTAATCCTTGAGGTGCGCGCTGAGCAAGTCGTCGTAAGACTTTTTGGCCACCTTCGACATGATTTCAGTTGCGATTGCGCCCGGATTGCCCGAGACATCATTATAAGACTTGAAGTTCGTAGCCGTGGTGAGCACGAGCATTGCAGAATTTGCGCCCTGCACGTTAATTTTGCCGTTCGCGACCGAAACTGTGCCGCCGTCAGCCACCACGTTCAAGCGATTTTGGAACTTGATGGAATTCACCGTCACGTCGTAAACGAGCGTGTTGCCGCTGTTCGACATGCTGTTGCTGCGGTGCGGAGTCGTCATGGTGGCGCCAAAGCTCACCGAGCCGCTCTTGTCGGCCGTGAGGCGCACCACAATCACATGGTCCGGGTAGCTTGCAAAATATTCGCGGGTGTAGTTGACGCCGCCCGCCGTATACGTCGTTTTTGCGATAGCCGTCTTGAGGTCCAGTTCGCGGCGGTAATTGGTAGCGCCCGAATGCGACGTGGTAATCACCAGGTCGCCCACCGGCTGAAAACTTGCCGGGCCTGGGCCAATCATATAGTTAGACACGATAGATTCCGCCGTGCGGTAGTCGCCACGGAACATGGCATCGCGCGCGTCTTTCAGGTGGCTTGCCGCCCCCTGCTTGTTGTTGTCGCCGGGGCCGCCCGACCATACGGTACTTTCGTTCAGGCCGATAATGTCTTTTGCAACGCCACCGTAGACAATGCCGCCCATGTAGCCGTTGCCAATGGGCAAAGCGTCGGTAAACGAGGTACCCGCATCGCTATTGTACCACAGTTTTAGGGGATTTTCGGCAGCGAAAGCCACAGGTGCAAACACCGTCGCCGCACACGCCAAAGTACCAAACACTAAGCCCAGCGTCTTCATAAGAACTCCTAAAAATGTCCAACCACAATAAAATTAGCCCCAAAAACAGGCTAAAAACTGCCCCAAAAGACACTTTTTGTTGATTTTTTATCAATGGGAGTGGGTTGTTGCAATATCAACTAGGATTTCCCAATAGCCATCACGAGTTGTGCCAATATGGCGAATTGCTGGATTCGGAGCCTTTCGAAGTTCGTTTAAGTAATACTTGAGACGATTTATCTTCATTCCCATTCTTTCGGCCATTTCGCTTTGACTTAATTTAGGATTGTCCTTTAAGATTTTAAGAAGATTCCATTCCACCTCACTGTATTGGGTGGGATTGGGTAGGATTGGGTGGGATTGGGTGGGATTGGGTAGGATTGGGTGGGATTGGACGGATTTCTTCCAATATAAGGTTATCCTGAAATCCCCATGAAAATCCTGCATGACGGGTTCCGGCAAGCCGCTTTCTTGCATTGCCTTGAAGATGTTCGGAATACCACTTCCCCATGTTTCGACAATGCGCATATAGATAAACGTTTCTGCAATCCCCTTGTTGCGCACGCTAGACATGCCTTCACGCATTTTTTCCAAGGTGATATCCCTGCAAAGCGTCCCTGGGGACGTCACTTCCAGGCGGTCATCATACAATGCCACCTGCACCTTGCGAGGGATTAGGTAACTGCGATGGCAGACCGCATTTGCAATGGCTTCGCGCACAGCAGATTCGGGCAAGAGGGAACTGTCGTGCCTAAAAAGCCCCTTTACCTTGGATTGAACAGGCAAATTCTGCATTACAAACTGATATGCCGATTCAATTTGCTCAAAAAGAGGGCCTTCCATATTTTGACGCTTCAAGAACTCGCCCCGGACCTGTCCTTTGAATACGGCGCATTGAATCTTTGCGTCAGGGAAATCCCCGTTTGTCCCCTGCAAAAGTTTAAACCCATTCGAAGCTATAAAAGAACGGCCTTCCTTTTTTAACAGTTTCCACGAAAGCAACTGGTTGACGGTCGGCCTTCGCAATGCTGTACGTTCCTTTTTGTTTAATGTTCCGGCTGTAAATTCATAAATCTTATCACAAAGATTTTCGACTTCTTCCTTCGAAACGGTTTCGCCAGCCGGTTGCTGATCGAACGATTCGTTTTCACCTTCAAGAACCAATTCCTTAAGCATATATCGTTCGGCTTCGCGGGTCGTTGCCGCCACGCGAACAAAAGTGCCTTCGGTAATGCCCAAGCTCTTTATGTAATAGGGCTGCTGCATTCCAGAAGGCACCGTCACCACAATAATGTAGCGCTTGTCAATTTCCTGAAGATTGATGCTCGGCCTGATTTTGGGCTCGCAACTGTTGAAAATCGTATCGGCGATTGTGTCGGCTTTCTGAAAGACCTCGCTCTTTTTAATGCCCACTATTTTATGTGTTTTATCGTCCACGCCAAAAACGATCGTGCCACCCTTGCCATTGGCAAAAGCTACAACAGTCTTGATAAACTTGATACTCTGTTCAGGAACATCTCTCTTGAACTCAAGCACCTCTGATTCGCCAGCTAAAATTTCTTCCTTGGTCATGAAGGTCTCCCATAATAATCCTCTAGCCCGCTCGGCATGAGCAAACGTTAAAAACGGTTTTAATTGCGTCTGCACTGCAGGCACAATTAGGGTTTGTTTATGTTTTTGGATGCTCTTGCAATGCTGTTGGCGAGGGCTTTCCTCGGCGTTACCTGGCGCGGCTTTCGCCACACACTCGAATAGGTCGTGTTCCTATCAGCTATCCAACAACATCAACAAGAAGGTTGATGAGCCCCACCGCGGATGCACGTACGGGCCGCAAGGCCTATGCCGACTGTCGCAGGGATTGTCGTAATACGGGGATAAATATACAAAGAGACCAGCAGGAAGTCAACGCCCGCGCGTTACTTCCCGCGTTTCTCTGTAGCGTTCCCCGGCTCGGTTGGCCCCTGTCACCCTGGAGCCGCAGGCGATAGGGTCCACCCTTCGCCGGGTCGGGCTATATTGCAAGGCGCCCCGTGCGCGCCTGCGGCACCCCCGCGCCGCTCTTGCAACGGTGCCGCGCAAGCGCGTCTCCGCCCCAAGGGGTCACTATCCCTAACACGAATGCAATAATTACACCAGCCAACTATAGATTCATATAGCATTTTTGAAACAAAAATTTATTTTAAAAATGTTACACAAAGTAATTTTTACAATTATTTAGTTATATTTTGCAAAAATCACTATCTGAACAAATCAGCGGATTATTCCTCGTGGAAAAGACACACAAATTTTATAGCGATTCAGAGCTTCATCCTTTTTTCCCAAGCAAAAATACCATAAAGCTCTTTTTTTCAAATATCGGGAAAATGTTACTTTCCTTTATCCCTCCATCAGCAGTAAAAGGGCTAAAAAAATTAAATCTATTCGATTTTGTATACTATGAAGAAGCTTTGGCCATAGCCATAATTATCAGTGCGATTATTATCGCATTTTATTTAGGCTACACCAATTCCATAAATAAACATATCAAACTTTTTAAAGCCATACATAAAAATTCGCACCATTGCCGAAATAGCATTGTTAAGATACAAAATAAAAGCAAATCCCCTCCTATCAGTGAATTGTGTTCGCACATCTGCAACGACACTTTGGAGGCCTTCGAAGCCTGCAAATCAAAAAAAACTATTGGCGTCGCCATAAGATTATCTGGATTCGACAACAGCCATAGAGGGTGCTATACGACAATCTCTAAAGCAGGGAATCTAAGCGAATCTCGACAAATAACTCATTTGAACAAAAAACAGGGGGTCGCAAAGATTCTCCTCGACCAACATAAAAACGGGTGTGTAATTTTCCCAAACACTCATAAAGCTTCTCCTGACGAGTTCATCAGAACAGATAATGAACTGCAATTCAAAGACGAAGTCAAGTCGATGATTGCCGCTCCGATATGCATACAGGAAGGCAATGGAGGGGAAATGATTGGAATTCTGCATATATCATCAAGTGGAAAAAAAGCCTTTAACCAAGATGATGTAGCCCTAGCAAAAGCCTTAGCAGATATAGCCGCCGCAACAATTGCCAGCAAGAAAAAAGAAATTGAAAATTCCGACAGCGAGGAGCAAAGCCAGACTCAACAACAAGCTACGTTCTCAATAAAAATCGCTCAACCTCGAAGCACTCGAAAGCATTCTAGAGCAAACCGAAGGAGATAAATATGTGGCAAGAACTAATTTCATTATTTAAGAAAAAAAACAAGGAAGAAATTAATCGCCGAAACAACAGCCAATCGAGCGACTTTCAGGACGTTTGCCAGAATACGATAAAGTTTTCAAAAAAATTCGAAGAAAACTTTTTAAACAATCAGAACAAACTCCTAATTGAGGAGATATCTAGGCAATACCTTCTATTTTTTGACATCAATCAAAAATACATTGATTTTCTGGATGCCAACGAAAAACAAATCATTTCTAAAATCATGGATTTAAAGAGCATTTCAATAAAGAAAGAAATAAAGCCTTCTCTTATCGATGTAATAAACCAGAACAATCAAATAGACGCGATCTTCAAAAAAATTGATCACGAAAAAAGCGATTCACTAAAAAAAATTTATTTAAAATCATTCTTTACAGAAAAAATGAATCATTTTGTTATTGATGACATTCTTAAAGATTACATAAGCAAAAACGAATCTGAGGACGCATTATCTCGCAACAATAAAGTACTCTCTGAATTATAGTTCAAATTTAAGGAATCTCATATTTCTTTTACTGCCCCTCTAAAATTCATTTAAAAACTTTTCTCTAGCGTATTTCATTAATTCGCCAAGCTTTACAACCTGGAATCTTATCATGCCCTTCCCTTCAAGGAAGGGTATTTTAAATAATTCCATGTGTAATTAAGCATACACGATTTTTTCTTCCGCAAAAGCGGAAAGAGTTTCCATTCCTGATTCTTTCAAGGTCGATATCGCTGAAGCATGCGCCACACAGGACGTTCCTCGGTTCCCGCCGGGTCGGGCTATATTGCAAGGTCCCCGCGCGCGTCTACGCCCCAGGAGCCGCACGCTCTAGCGCGGAAAGAATTGCGCTGATGATACCACCTGTTATCACTTTTTTATTGAAAAGACGGCCTCTTTTCTCAAAAAAAGAATGTATTTTTATCAAAAAAAAGGAATAAACAATGTCTCAAGACCTCAATGAACTAATTGATGAATATTACAACAAGTTTGTTGGACTTCCTGCCGGCAATGCAATTGTACGGGAAAACCAAAGAAATGACGCTTTTGAGTTAGTTGTTCTGGAAATACTGTATGGAGAGCAAACGAAAATAAAGGACCTTTCAAAAAAGGATGTGGACAAACTCTGCAAATATATTGTTGTACCACCTGATGACGGAATTGACATTGTCATTGAGCGAGAAGATTGGATTTGTAGGTTTTTTAATAGTGGGTTCATGAACGACCATATTCATTACCGGT